>JASLCD010000059.1 GCA_030146295.1 Chryseobacterium sp. | reverse complement strand
GAAAGGGTAAAATAATGATAGAAAAGATAGAAGAACTACTGATCGAAGTAAACGGCTTCAATGCTACTTCTAGGGAAGATATCGAAAACTTCCGAATCAAGTACAACGGTAAAAAAGGAGTTCTTAATGATTTTTACGAAACATTAAAAGAAGTTCCTAACGACCAGAAAAAAGATTTCGGACAGAAGATCAATACTTTGAAGCAGGCAGTTGCTGTAAAATTGGAAGATTTGAAAAACTCTTCTGAATCTTCTATTGTCGTAGAAAAAGAAGATCTTACAAGACCGGAATTTCCATTGGAATTGGGGTCAAGACACCCGATTAATCTGGTTAAAAACAGAATTATTGAAATCTTCAAATCTATTGGTTTTGCAGTAGCAGACGGACCAGAGATTGAAGATGACTGGCATAACTTTACGGCGCTTAACCTTCCGGAATATCACCCGGCAAGAGATATGCAGGATACATTCTTTATTGAGCAGAATCCTGATATTCTTTTGAGAACGCATACTTCTTCCGTACAGACTCGTTTTATGGAAGAAAATCAGCCGCCGATCAGAATTTTATCTCCGGGAAGAGTTTTCAGAAACGAAGCAATCTCTTCACGTTCTCACTGTATCTTCCACCAGATTGAGGGATTATATATTGACGAGAATGTAAGCTTTGCAGACCTTAAGCAAACTATTCAGTTCTTTACTACTGAGCTTTTCGGGAAATCTAAAATCAGAATGAGACCTTCATTCTTCCCATTCACGGAGCCAAGTGCTGAAATTGATGTGTATTGGGGATTAAACTCTGAAACAGATTACAGAATTACGAAAGGAACAGGATGGCTGGAAATTATGGGATGTGGAATGGTAGATCCTGCCGTACTGAAAAATGTAAATATTGATTCTGAGAAATATTCAGGATACGCATTCGGAATGGGAATTGAAAGAATTACAATGCTTCTTTACCAGATGAGTGACATCAGAATGTTCTTTGAAAACGATATCAGAACACTGGAACAGTTCAAAACATTATAAAAAATCAAACCTCCGGAGCTCCGGAGGTTTTTGTTTTTAATTACTGACCTAAGAAACAAAACGTAATTAAAAACTGATCGTATTGAAAAATTTACACGTGTCTGTTTCTTATGCCCATACTTCTGTTCGAATCCGTTAGGTATCTTAATGAAGTATTGACATGCTGCAGCTCTCTGTCTGCCTCTATTATAAAGACAATCAATATTGAGAATCTATTACATCAAAAAAAAGCCTGTCTCAAAAATCAAATAATTTGACGTTTGAGACAGGCTCTATATCTGCAGCCAATGGTTGTTATTTACTGAACTTCAAAGGATATTTTACATTTTTGTAGTCATCAATACTGGCTTTCAGTGCTCCTACTGCAAGTTCTGCTTTCAACAGCATAGGAACATGATTGGCATCGTTGGAAACCCACATCGTTACCCCTTCTTTCTCTTTGAATACTCTTCCGCTTTTTACAGATGGAATAATCTTTAAGCAGTTGATGGTACCGAATTTTGTCTTTAAATTTTCTGTCCCCGTTACTTTTAGCTGAAATGGAAACATTTCATCATCAATCCATACATTCATATTGATGACAGTTCCCACTTTCAATTCATCCGGGCTTTTACTCCTTAAGTAGTAAAAGCATGAAAGCATATCCTGAACACCCTTTACAGATTTTAAGACTTTGGAGCCATTGGCGGGAGTCTTTTTATCCGTTAAAATCAAAGTGCTGTTATCGTGATTAAAAACCGTTTCAAAATGCTGGCGATAGCTTCCTTCACGTACATTTCGAACATAAAAACTTGGTAATCCTGTTTGTGTATTGATGAAACTTTCATATAGATCCTCTACTTTGAAGAATGCCTTTACAGCACCGGTAGTCTCTCCGGTACCTTTTACATAGAGATGGGGTACCCCTTTGTAGTTGGTTTGCTTTGTAGTAAGGTTCGCTGTTCCTGCATTCAGAAAGCCATAGTGGATTCTGAGAGTGATGGATTCGCCGTCTGCGATGTTATCAATCTGGGCCGAGCCTAAAAAGAATATAAATACTGCAAAAAGGTTTAAAATTTTCTTCATAACAAGACATTTACAAAAACATTGCCAAATTTAAAATCTTAAATGATAGATATTTGACAAATCTCAGGTTTTTATTTAGAATCAATTAAATATGCTTCGCATTAAAATTAGTAAATTTGCAGTTACATGTATAATTAAATTATCTAAATTATGATAACCACTGATATATTGATCATAGGTGCGGGACCTACAGGACTTTTTGCAGTTTTTGAAGCTGGTTTATTAAAAATGAAGTGCCATATTATTGATGCGCTTCCACAGCCGGGAGGGCAGTTGGCGGAACTTTATCCTAAAAAACCTATCTTCGATATTCCAGGTTATCCTTCAGTGAATGCTGGAGAATTGGTGGATAATTTGATGGAACAGATCAAGCAGTTTCAGCCGGGATTCACGTTGGGAGAAACAGCTGTTTCTTATACTAAAGTGGATGATGAATGGTTTGAAGTGATTACCAACAAGGGAACTGTTCACAGATGTAAAGCAATTGCCATTGCGGGTGGTTTGGGTACTTTTGAGCCAAGAAAACCTACGATGGATAATATCGCAGACTACGAAGAAAAAGGTCTTGAATACTTTGTGAAAGAGCCTGAACATTTCAGAAATAAAAAAGTAGTGATTGCCGGAGGGGGTGATTCTGCTCTTGACTGGAGTGTTTTCCTGGCAAATGTTGCAAGTGAAGTTACATTGATCCACAGAAGAAATGAGTTCAGAGGAGCTTTAGATTCTGTAGAAAAAGTTCAGGATCTGAAAAATCAGGGGAAGATCAAATTAATCACTCCTGCTGAAGTTACAGCTATAAAAGGTGACGGAAAAGTGGAGGCGATTACAGTACAGGTTGATGGTGAGGAAGCTTACGATATTGAAACTGATTATTTTATCCCGTTATTCGGATTGACTCCAAAACTGGGAGAGATCGGAAACTGGGGATTAAATATTGAGAAAAATGCGATCGTTGTAAACAATGCTTTAGATTACCAGACAAATATTGACGGAATCTATGCTATCGGAGATATCAACACTTATCCTGGAAAACTGAAATTAATTCTTTGTGGTTTCCACGAGGCTACTTTGATGTGTCAGAGTGTGTATAACAGATTAAATCCAGGTAAAAAATTCGTGTTAAAATATACAACGGTAAGTGGTGTTGACGGATTTGACGGAAGCCGAAAAGAAGCAGAGAAGGCAGTTGTGAAAAAAATTGACTAATTTTGCAGAATTATGTCAGATGTTAATATTAAAATCACCGACAGAGAAGGGATAACCCACGATGTCGTAGCTCCTACGGATATGTCCATGAACTTAATGGAAATTATCCGTTCCTATGAATTGGCAGAAGAAGGTACTATTGGTGTATGCGGAGGAATGGCGATGTGCGCTTCATGCCAGGTATATGTAATCAATGATCCTGGTCTGGAACCGATGGGAGATGAAGAAGATGCCATGCTGGGTGAAGCTTTCCACGTGAAAGACAACAGCAGATTAGGATGCCAGCTGCATATTGCAGATGTTATGGAAGGGCTCGAAGTGGAAATTGCTCCTTATCCTTAGAAAATATTTTTTAATCTTAATAAGAAACCCGTCCGGATTTTTCGGACGGGTTTTTCTTTTTTTATAAAGTCGTAGAGTTTAAATTTCCTCTTTAGAAATCCACTTTCCAACCGTTGGAGCCTGATAATTTCTCATTTTTTCCAACAGATCATCAATGGTATTGCTGATCAGCAGCATATCTCTGTTTACCTGCTTTAAAAATCCTTTGTCCACCATCGTCTGAACCAGCTTGATCAGATCATCATAGAAGCCGTCGATATTCAGAATTCCGATCGGTTTTTTGTGAAGTCCAAGCTGTGCCCAGGTGATCATCTCGAAAAGCTCTTCCAACGTTCCGTAACCACCGGGAAGAACGATAACTCCATCACAAAGTTCGTTCATTTTGGTCTTCCTTTCATGCATGGTTTCCACGATGATAAGCTCGGTCAGATTTTTATGAGCAATTTCTTTGGCTTGTAAAAACTCGGGGAGGATTCCGATTACTTTACCATCTTCACTTAAAGCTCCATTGGCTACTGTTCCCATTAAGCCGGTTTCCGAACCGCCATAAACAAGTTGTATATTTTGTTTTGCTAAGGTTTGCCCCAGCAGGAGTGCCTGTTCTTCATAAATTTTATCTGTGCCGAAACTTGAGCCGCAGAATACGGTGATATTTTTCATTGTTTTAATAATATTTAGTATTTATTCATTTTAAAATTCACACCAATTATTCAACATTGCGTTTTTATATTTTTCTGGTGCTGTCATTGGACAGGATTCTTGGTCTGCAATTTCAGTTTTGATATAATTTTCATTATTAGAACCATATCCTAGTACTGCTATAAAACTATTAGTATTAATTTTTTCTAGGTGCTTATTAATAATCAAAATAATTTTATTTAATCTTCGGTCCATATAATTACCCACAAAAACTTTTTTCACAAGAGTATCGTGATCTATAATTTTGAATTTTAAATTAGTTCCATCATCTATACAATGATTCAACCAGACTTCATCACCTTTTTTCGTATTTATATCTTTAATTTCATTGTTCAATACAATTAGATCGTCTTTTGAAATCTCTGAATCATATTTGACGTTTTCCAGAAGAGTATTTATAAAACGTAGTCTTCCGTTTTTTAATGTTACCAGACTTGTGGTTTCGCAACAATATATTCTGAATTCTAAATCTTGAGCATGTAAACATGTGATAGAAATAATAAGAATGATTAGGAGTGATATTCTTTTCATCATATTTAAAAATTAAATATCCAAAATCATAAGACTTTGGATATTCAATATAGTAATTTTAATGTTCTATTTCTGAGGAATATTCGCTAAAATATCTTTCAGGAAACTCCAGAATTTCTGAGTCGAAGGAATGTTTGCTTTTTCATCAGGAGAGTGGGCTCCTCTGATGGTTGGTCCAAAGCTTACCATTTCCATTTCAGGATAGTTGGCTCCGATGATTCCGCATTCAAGACCTGCATGACAAGCTACTACATGAGGTTTCTCGCTGAACTTCTCTGTATAAAGCTTCTCCATCAGCTGTACGATTTCCGAACCTGGTTTTGGCTTCCATCCAGGGTATGAACCGCTGAACTCAACATTCATTCCGGCTAATTCTGCTACAGATTTCAATTGTTCTGCCACTGAATATTTAGAAGAATCTACAGAAGATCTTGTAAGGTTTAAGATTTTAAGTTCTCCTCCTTTCAATTCTACTCTGGCTACGTTGTTGGAAGCTTCTACAAGATCAGCCACGTCAGGGCTCATTCTGTATACTCCGTTGTGAAGAGCTTTTAGAGTAAGGATCACCTTTTTAGAATCTCCTTCTGAAATAGCCTTGTCAGAAGACGTAGAGTTCTCAATATTAATCTGAATTCCCGGTTCTACAGTCGCAAATTCTTCTAAAATATCTTTTTTAAGAACAGTTGCATTTTCAATAAACTCCTGAGCATTTCTTATTGAAATTAAAGCAACACCTTCTCTTGGGATTGCGTTTCTTAAACCTCCGCTATCGATAGAAACCAATTCAATATTCTGATTTTCCAATCCGGTGTAAAGAAGTCTTCCCAGAATAATATTGGCGTTTCCAAAACCTTTATGAATATCCATTCCAGAATGTCCTCCCTGAAGACCTTTTACTTCAATTCTTACAATTTGTCCTTTTGGAGCTTCTGCAGCATAGTTTTGAGTGATGGTTACATCAACACCTCCTGCACAGCCGATATCAATTTCATCATCCTCTTCAGTGTCAAGATTTAATAAAATTTCACCTGTCAGTTGTCCTGGTTTTAACCCTAAAGCACCTGTCATTCCTGTCTCTTCATCAATGGTGAAAAGAGCTTCCAATGCAGGGTGTGGAATATCCGAACTTTCAAGGATAGACATAATTGTCGCTACTCCCAATCCGTTATCAGCTCCTAAAGTAGTTCCTTTTGCCTTTACCCAGTCCCCATCAATTTCCATTTTGATCCCTTCTGTTTCAAAATCGAAATTCACATCATTGTTTTTCTGGCAAACCATATCAAGGTGCGACTGAAGCACGATAGACTTACGGTTTTCCATTCCTGCAGTAGCAGGTTTTTTGATGATAACATTTCCTACTTCATCTACGGTAGTTTCCAGCCCTAAATCCTCACCAAATCCTTTGATGAAAGCTATTACTTTTTCCTCTTTTTTTGATGGTCTTGGAACAGCATTTAATTTGGAGAAGTTTTTCCAGATGATCTGCGGTTCTATATTAGATAATTCCATTGAATTTTATTTTTCTCAAATTTACGAAATAAAAAATGCTTCTGTGGGATACAGAAGCATTTTTATCATGGC
>JASLCD010000017.1 GCA_030146295.1 Chryseobacterium sp. | reverse complement strand
AAATGCGGTTAATGATACTATTTCCAAAAAGGATACCATAGTTGTAAAAAAAGAAACTTTGGATGATGTTCTTCGCACAAAAGCTGATGATCAGAGAAGAGATATCCCCAAAAAGATGACTTTTCTGAATAAAAATGCACAGGTGAAATACCAGGATATGCAGATTGATGCAGACTATATTTCAATTGATGATAATAAAAATCTGATCTATGCCAGAGGAAAACAAGATTCTTTAGGAAAAATCATTGAGCCTGTAATTACCACGCAGGCCGGGAAAAAATACGAAACCAACGAATTCAGCTATAACACAAAAACCAAACAGGCCATCGCTTTCAATGCCAGAACAGAAGAAAGTGAAGGGGTGATTATAGCTCAGAAGACAAAAAAATATAATGACTCCGTATTCGCAATGAGAAAAGCGGATTATACAACGGATGATTATTTCATTAAGAAGAAAGATACGGCTGCGGATTATTTTATGAGAGCTTATAATATTAAGCTGATTAAAACCAAAAGCAAATCCCAGATCGTTACGGGACCTATCCAGATGTTTATTGAGCAGGTTCCTACGCCTCTTTACCTTCCGTTTGCTATTTTACCGTTTTCAGATAAAAGGGCAGCCGGTATCCTGATCCCAAGTTTCGGGGAAAGGGAAGATGTTGGGTTTTTCCTTAACGGAATAGGGTATTACCAGCCAATTGGAGAGCATTTTGACGTTAAAGTTCTTGCCGATATCTATACAAAAGGAAGCTGGAATTTGCGTCCTCAGGTAAATTATCAGAAGAAATACCGTTACTCCGGAAACTTCACTGCAGATATCGGAACTATGGTAAGAGGTATTAAAGGATTGGATGACTATACCAAAAACAGTACCTATAGAATCAACTGGACCCACTCCCAGGATTCTAAAGCCAATCCATTCCTTACATTCAGTGCTTCTGTGGATATTGTAAGTACCAAGTTTTACAACAACCCGCTTAACAACAACTATATTTTCAACCAGAATGTATTGAATACCCAGCAGAATTCCACGGTAACCCTTACCAAAAGATTTCTGAAACTTCCGGCAACGATTACAGGAACGGCTTCTTATTCACAGAACTTTGCAACCGGATTGGCAGACCTTCGTCTTCCCCAAATGAACGTAGCAATCAACCAGTTTTATCTGTTTAAATCAAGAACAGGAATAAGACAGGGGCTTCTTGAAAATATTACGGTAAACACAGGTTTCAACCTTACCAATTTTGTAAATACTCAGGAGAATGAGCTGTTCAAAAAAGAAATGTGGGACAAAATGCAGACGGGTCTTAAAAACAATATCGCATTGGCTACCAATACCACGGTAGCAAAATATTTTACTTTCAGTTTAAGTGCTAATATTGACAATGCATTGACTACGAAAACGCTGAACAGATTCTATGATCCGGTAAAGAACGTCACAGTAGATGAAATCAACAAAAACTTTACAGGATACTCCACGTTCTCTACTTCAGCCAGTCTTCAGACAACGCTTTTCGGGATGTTAAAATTCAAAAAAGGGTCTGCAGTAGAAGCAGTAAGACATATGATGACACCAAGTGTCAGCTTCACCTATTCTCCGGATTTTTCAAGTCCTAATTTCGGATATTACAAAAATTACTACAATGCCAACGGAGCGCTGACTCCTTATTCTATTTTCGAAAAAGGAATCATAGGAAGCCCGTCAAGTGGAATGCAGGGGGCCTTAGGTTTCAATATCGGTAACAATATCGAGATGAAAATAAAGTCTAAGAGTGATTCTACAGGAGTAAAAAAAATCAAGATATTTGAATCTTTGAATCTTGCAGGAAGCTACAACTTTGCAGCGAAAGATCACCCTTGGTCCGTATTTTCAATCAACGGTCAGTCCTCTTTTTTCAATAATAAACTTACCGTAAACACCAGTCTGGCACTGGAGCCGTATAAGATAGATTTCTCTTCAGGGGATACGGGAATAAGAACGGAGCAGTTCGGACACTTCAGCGTACAGGGATTCAATGTTCAGCTGTCTTATCCGTTAAGCAGCGAAATTTTTGGAGAGAAAACAGATTATGCTAAAAAATATTCTTCAAAAGGGGAGGTTCGAAATGAAAATTATTATTTTGATGATGACCATTATGCCCATTTTGATCAGGCGTGGACTTTAAATATCAGTGCCAACTATGCCTACTCAAAAGGGCTGAGCAGATTTGCCAACAAAATTGCATCCATAGGATTAGACGGAAGTCTCAAGCTGACTCCTTTCTGGAATATCAACGGAAGTACGCATTATGATATGGTGACTAAAGAATTGGCGTATACAAGGATTGGTTTTTCAAGAGATCAGCGAAGTTTTACCATCAATTTCAACTGGGTTCCTTTCGGACAGTATAAAGTGTATGACTTCTTTATCGGGATCAAAGCCAATATCTTAAGTGATGCATTGAAGTATAAAGACAGAAGCTTTACCCAGCCTAATGCACCTTTCTAATATCAGATTGGCATTTGAGAATTTAAATTTTATATTTGCAACCAAAATATATTCTAATGAAATTGCTGCCGACAAAATTTTCTTACTGGCAAAAGTGATTTCATATGACCATAGAAAAAAATAAATATCCGCTATGAAACAAGTAATCAACACAGTTAATGCACCTGCAGCTATCGGTCCTTATTCACAAGCTAATATGGCAAACGGAGT
>JASLCD010000450.1 GCA_030146295.1 Chryseobacterium sp. | reverse complement strand
CTTTGCTATCTATTACATCCGGATAAATATTAAATAAATTATTTACAACTCCGGAAACTTTAAGGTCATTCGTGATTTTGTATGTTAAAACTATGTCTGTAACCACCTTACCTGAAAAAGTCTGGTCTTTGGCAGGATCAGTGGCGTGTTGCCATGTAACAGAACCAAAATAAGTGTTATTAAGGTTAACGTTAAACTTTGAAATGTCATACGAAAGACTAAGAATAGTTTTTGTTTTTGGTCTTGCAGACGTAATTCTGGATTGTTCTTTTCTATCAAAAAAGTTTTCTGAGTACCCATTTGCAGCCAAAATAGGTGGAACGGCAATATTATCTACTATTTTAGTTTCGTTATAATTGAAAGCTGCAATAATTCCCAATCTTCCTTTACCAATAGCTGAATTATAATTAGCTACAAAATCTACTCCCTGAGTAACTGTATTTACAGCATTGGTGAAAAACTTCAAGGAGGTAATTTTATTATTGTCTAATATTACTTCCACAGGGTTGGTTGTATCCGGGCTTCCCGGAACACCGGTTTTGTAACCAATATCTCCTGAGAAAAGTACTCTGTCTTTAATTTTTATTCTATAATAATCTGCTGTAATAGTAAGGTTTTTAAAAGGTTTTATAGCAAACCCTCCAGTAATGTTAAAAGCTTTTTCAGCATTTAATTTTGGTACCCCAAGATCAGATCTTACAATTTGAGAATCATTATTAAAAGTACCCTGATTTGCTACTGTATTTCCTGTAATTTTGGTTTGAACATTGGAATAATAAATCTGGTGTAATGAAGGGGCCCTAAATCCTGTAGAAACAGATCCTCGGAAAACCAATTTATCATCTAACAATTTATATCTTGCATTTCCTTTCCAGGAAACATTATTTCCAAAATCACTAAAATTTTCATATCTCACAGTTCCTCCCAATAACAAGTTTTTTGTAATATCCCATTCAGCATTCAAATAAGCTCCGATATTCTGGCGATTTTTATTGACTTCATTTTGAGGCTGCAGTCCTGGAAATGATTCTGCACCACTTCCTATATAAGATGCCTCTTCTCCTGCTTTCGCCTGATAGTTTTCATTCCGCACTTCTGCTCCAGCTCCTAAAACCAGCGCACCAAAATCCCGGCTGATATCTATGTTTCCTATAATATTACTGAACTGATGCCCCCCTGCTTTAAAACTGGTTGGTGAATTTGCGCCCAAAGAAACATTAATCGTATTTCCTACAACATAATCTACAGCATTAGAGCCAAAGGTTGCACTCCCATCAAAATTCCATTTTCCCAACATGCCTTTCCAACCGGAGGTTAAATTATAATCATAAACATCTGTTTTAAATTCTGGTTGAAATCCATTGTAAGGTTGTCCTTTTGGAGTTAATAAACCAAAATCTGAAGTTACCCAATAAGGTGTCCTGTACAAACCATAACTAGTACCATTTCTGTAAGTTGTCCCACCAAAAGCATAAAATTTTCCTGTTTCACCTGTGGGCAATTCAAAATTGACAAACATATCAGCAACTTTTGTATCAGGCTGGCCTATAATCATTCCTAAACCGGGATTAGCTTGAGTCCAGGCATTATCCACACCAAAAAGTCCATCTTTTGTAACAGACCCCGCACGATTTGTTTTATTTTGAGAAGAATATCCCAGCGTGAGATTCAAACTTCCATTTTTTGCAACTTTAATTCCTGTATTAAAATCAGCTCCGATATTAAAACCGTCTCCTTTCGAAGTAATACCTGAAAAAAGGTTGACCGTACTTTTTCCAACGCTGTTTTTAAGAATAATATTGATCACTCCTGCAATAGCATCAGAACCGTATTGTGCAGATGCTCCATCTCTCAATACCTCTACGTTTTGTAAGGCTGCTGAAGGAATACTCTTAAGGTCTGTACCTACTTCACCTTTTCCAGGAGTATCATTGACATAAATTAAAGCACTTTGATTTTTTCTTTTACCATTGACCAAAACCAGTGTTCTGGAAGGCCCTAATCCTCTTAAATCTGCCGGATCAAAATGAGCCGTTGCATCAGAAACAGTTTGTTGCGATGAATTAAAAGATGGAACAGCATAGGTTAAAGCTTTATCAAAAGTAATTTGCCCTGTGGATTTTAATTGTACGGCAGAAATGTTATCAATAGGAATTGCTGAGGTAATGGTGGTTCTGGGCTTAGTTCTACCCGTTGTAACCACAACTTCATCTATTTTATTTTGTTTTATGCTGTCCTGAGCATACCCCATTGCACCAGCTCCGCTTAATACTAGTGCACAAATTTTCTTATTAAATAATTTCTTTTTCATATCAATTGACAATTATTCAATAAATCTAATGAAAATATCAATATTAAATATAAAAATAAATCATATGATATGAATAATACTTAATAAATCAATAAATGATATTAATTTATAAAACAACAGTAAATTAACAAACATCAAGTAATTTATTAATAATTTGAAAAGAAACGTAGTAATAATTTCCTAATTCTGTCTGGAATAGTGATTAACTTACATCAGGGAATAAATATGATTTCAGTCTTTCTGATAAGTATTTTCGCAGCTTGATATTGCTTCACCAATAGCTCGAAATGATTGTATATAAAAAATGGCCGTTAAAACGGCCATATCCAAATTATTTATTTACCTCTACGTATTGTATGATGGTCTGATTTTTTGGGTTGTAGATAATTGTACTACTGTTGGGAAACCTTTTCAATTTATAATATTGAATGTTTTTATCCGATTTTATATCTTCCAGAATACTTGTATCAAAGGTATTATCAGGAAGAAATTTTGATAAAAGACTGATTTTATCAATGATGCTCTGCCCATCTATCTTACGGGCCTTCTTTTCTGATTTACTTTCATCAGTAGTAGGCTGGCCTTCTAAAAATGGAAGTAATACGGCAATGTCTGCTTTGTATTTAAAAATATAACCTTCAGATCTTCCCGGGATTTTAATCTTTTTTCCTTTTTCTTCAGAAACAATGGCAGTACCCGTACCAGGAAAAACTTCATTGAATTTCACATCCTGGGAATTGGTTAATGTATTGATGGATTCATTGACTGTTTTCTTCACTGTTTCTTCTACAGCCTGCTGCGCCTTCTGCTGCACAGTTTCTGTTGTCTTTTGAACAGTCTGATCAATTTTTTCCTCAATCTTATTGCATGATACTAATAAAAAAGCGGTAACAACAGGCAAAATAAACTTCTTCATAATTCTAATAATAGCGATTTCTTTTTATTAATATCCTTTCTTCTAACGGAAAAGTAGGTTAGGATATTTTAGCAAAGAAAAAAAATATTTTTCCAATATCAAAAATACTACTGACAAACTGTTGTCATAACCCTCTCTTACCTTTGTATCAACAACAAACAAAACAAATACATTATGACAACTACAGCAACAGCCACAAAACAATTCATGACTTCAGAACAGTTATTAAACGACTGGCAGGGACACAGAAATTTAACGAGAAGAGTCATTGAATCTTTTCCTGAAAAAGATTTATTTGAATTTTCAATTGGCGGGATGAGACCGTTTGCAAAACTGGCAGTAGAGCTGATTGGAATTGGCGGACCTGCTTTAAAAGGGATTGTTGAAGGAAGTATGGAAGCTTACAACGAAGAAGCTTTTAATCCAAAAACAAAAGAAGAGCTTTTAAAGAAGTGGGATGAAGAAACAGACGTTATCAACCATTATTTTAATATGATTTCTGAAGAGCGTTTCCAGGAAACTTTCAATTTGTTTGGAGAATATGAGTTCCCTGTATATCAGAACATCCTTTATTTTGTAGATAACGAAGTTCACCACCGCGGGCAAGGATATGTTTATCTGAGAGCTTTAGGAATTGAACCGCCTTTCTTCTGGGAAAGATTTTAATTTTAATACAAGTGAAGAGGTAAAATTGCAAAAAGGTGGAAATCATGAAAAATACATCTGCAATGTCATTTATTAATAGTGATTCTCCTCCATATCAACAACTTACATCATTTTTTTTGCGACAAAACAAATTTAGCTTTTTTGCGATTTTACCTGTAGCTTGTTAGCCATTTCATTTATTTGCCTTCATTAAGTCTTTAAACCTCAACAATTACTCTGTTGGGGTTTTATTGATGTCTTTCTGCCATTTTTACAAGCAGTTCTTTCAATCTATCACGAAGACTTTCCGGTTCCAGGACGGTGGCGTAGTCTGCAAAGGTGATGAGCCATCGGGGAAACCCATCGCTGATCCATTCTGTTTCAAAAGTGAGTTCTACACCTTGTTCAGTTTCTATTTCTTCTGTAAGCCCGTAGTATTTTTTAGAATTTACAAGATGAGACATTATTTTTTTGTCTACCAATAGTTTGGCTTTGACTTTATTTCCATTTGATTTTCTCCTATAGTCATTCACCTGCCCATATTCCTGTAAAAAGGGATTCTGGGTTTTTGAAATCTCTAAAATCCGGTCTATGCGAAATTGTCTGAAATCTTTTCTCAAAGTACAGTATGCCATGATGTACCAAAAATTAAACTCAAAGAACATTCCCACGGTTTCAATTGTTCTGTTGTCTATTCTTCCATCTACCGTCTGATATCTTATATTCAACTGGGTTTTGTCTGCGATGCTTTCTAAAATAATAGGGATCACATTTTTAAGAGAATCTCCGGAGTCGGTATGAAAACTAAAAACATCAATCTGTTTTTCAATATTCTGAATCAGATTTTTATCAGAATTCCGCAATACTGAGCGCACTTTTTCCATGGCTGCCTGATAATGGCTGCCTAAACTTTGGTGGGAAAATTTTTGCATCAGCTTTTCAGCAGTAATGAAACTTAGGACCTCTTCTTTGGTAAACATAATGGGAGGAAGTTTGTACCCCTCCATTAATGAATAGCCGTTACCAGCTTCTCCTACAATGGGAATCCCTGCATTTTCCAGTGTTTTCACATCCCGGTAAATGGTTCTGATACTTACGTCGAATTTTTCAGCCAGATCCTGTGCCCGAACAACAGGTTTAGACTGTAATTGGGTAAGGATAGCGGTTACCCGATCGAGTTTTTTAAGATAGTGATCGTTCATTATGTAACAAAGCTAAAATTCTTTTTCGAGGTATGTCTAATAAATGGGACTGCTTTTTTTATTAATTTTATTTTTCACAATACAGTTTCTTCTTTATGCTTCATACTCATTTTGTTCAGTCTATTGAAAAAGTTTTAAAACCGGAACAGGCAGTGATGGACGAACTTGTTGCTCATCTGGAATCCAGATCCTACAGAAAAGGAGATTTTCTGTTAAAAGGTGACGAAACCTGCCGGTATTTTTATTTTATCGAAAAGGGACTTGTCAAACTATTTTTTGACAATGGTGATAAGGATTTTATCATGACTTTTTTTGCAGAAAATGCTTTTTTCGCTGAGCTGAGCGGTTTTCTTACCGGACAACCGTCAAAATACATGATTGTTGCTCTGGAACCTACTCAAGTTCTCCGTATCCATAGGGATGTTATTGAAGGGTTATGTAAAAAGTATCACACAGCAGAAACACTTTTCAGTAAACTTTATTCCAAAGCCCCGGTGAATATGATGGGAAGGATCAGTGAAATGCTGGAAGACGACGGAAAAAAGCGCTATCATAATTTCATGAAGCAAAGACCTGATCTTATCCAGCGAATCAGCCTTGGAGATCTTGCAGACTATATCGGAATCACTCAGGTTTCTTTAAGCAGAATAAGAGCGCAGAAAATTTAAAAGAACGGAAGCAGGGATGCTAGAAGAAGAAAGCTATGGAAGAACAAAAGAAACTTTCATCCCCAGCATCTAACTTTTTTCTTCAAATTATTTATCATTTGTAAAAAAAATCGGGAAAATACAGTTCTACATTTGTCACATAATAAATCAAAAACAAATATTATGTCACAAAGAATCAACGCATTTGCAATCGGAAACAAGGCAGTAAATGCACTTCACAACATGGGCTTTCAGGTACAGAATTCGTCACTGGACAATTCATTTCTTGAACTGATGTATTTTAGGGTTTCACAAATGAACGGATGCGCTTTCTGTCTGGATATGCATTCCAAAGAATTAATAGCAAAAGGGGAAACTGAACAGAGAATATTTCTGGTAAGCGCCTGGAGAGAGTGTTCGTTTTATACGGATAAAGAAAAAGCAGGACTGCTATGGGCTGAAACCTTAACGGCTTTAAATGGTAAGGAAGTGAATGATGAAATTTATGAAAAGGTAAGCCATTACTTCTCTGAAACTGAAATCGTAGATTTAACAATGGCTGTCATTGCGATCAACAGCTACAACAGAATTAATATTGCTTTCGGAGCAGATGTGGGTGCCTACCAGGTTCCTGAAAAAGCCCATTAAACAATTGTTATGAAAATAAAAAAACTCAGTCTGGCCGCTGAGTTTTTTTATTTAATTTTCTTTGAAAGTATTCACCAGTTTATCGAGATTCAGGCTGCGGGCTGATGCATCAAAGATCTCCCGGTAAGTACCTTCTCTATTATAAAGCTCATCATGGGTTCCATTTTCTACTACTTTACCTTTTTTCATTACATAAATAATGTCTGAATCCAGAATCTGTGACAGGGAATGGGAAATGATAACAACGGTTCTTCCTTCTTTTATAGCATCCAGAGAATTCTTGATCTGTTCGGTGGCAATGGCATCAAGACTGGCTGTAGGCTCATCCAAAAAGATGATTGGAGGATTTTTAAGAAACAATCTTGCAATGGCTATCCTTTGCTGCTGTCCTCCGGAAAGCTGGGTAGCATCATGCTGGTATTGATCCGGAAGATCCATGATCTGTTCATGCAGATACGCTTTTTTGGCGGCTTCCTGTATTTCTTCAAAACCTGCATTCATGTCTCCATAGCGGATATTATCTTCTATACTTCCCTGAAAGATGTGATTTCTCTGAAGTACCAGCCCAAGATCACTTCTCAGAAAAGTATTGTCAAATTCATTAAGGTTTACTCCATCCAGAAGAATCTCTCCGGA
>JASLCD010000390.1 GCA_030146295.1 Chryseobacterium sp. | reverse complement strand
TCTTAAATATTTCATTTTATTCTTCTAAAATATAGTAGGCATTATTGGCATTCTGCCTCAATAAATCCCTATGCTTACTTAAAGCTGTAATCAGTGGAAATCTTTTGTATGCTAAACCATGTTCTTCAGCAAACGCCTCAATCTCCTCTGTAATTTCATTATAATACATATAACTGTAGTTTGGAAAAAGATGATGGGCCACATGAAAATTGAAATTTCCCAGCACATTTCTTACTAACCAGTTATTTTCTTTGAGATCATTGGTTACTTCAAACTGGTGACGAAGCCAGCTAAACGGAAGCCCATTCTCTTTATTTAATTTTGGAAAGGCATTATCAGGAAGCGGATGCAAAGGCAGTAAAACAAACAATGCAAAAATACTTGCTGATATCACCTGTAAAAACCACGCTCCTAACGCCAGCCCTATTGATACTTTAAAGAACACTACAGGAACCACAATCTGATAAAAGAAATAGAATAGTTTATAACTTATCATTTTTACTTTTTCAATGGCGGGTATTTTTCCCTGCGTTTTTAAAATCACCCTTTCCTTATCAAAGAAGTCTCGGAAGTCTCTTATAAACATCCAGTTGAACAAATACAACGGATAGACTAAAAAGAAAAACTTATCCTGATACTTCTGTACTCCTTTCGCTTTGATCCACGGTACGATCAAAAGCAGCCCGCTCTGTTCGATATCTGTGTCCCATCCATCTACATTCGGATAGGCATGATGGCTTGCGATATGCCTTTTTTTCCAGATGTAGGAATTAGCACCTATAAAATCAAAAATATGAAGAACCAATCCGTTCAGTCTTTTACTTTTATAAATGTTGTTGTGGGCTGCTTCGTGGATTAAGTTTAAATAAATCAAAACCAAAGAAATTCCCATTAAAACAAAACTCAGAATATAGATCCAATGTTTTTCTGCATTCAAAACAGCGAGAAAATATAAACCGATATAGACCAGTGGAAGTAATACCGCTTTGATCTGAATGTAGATATCCCTGTTTTCAGAAATCGTTTCTACTCTTTGGTTCACTTTCTTTCTCAGCTCATTGAATAATCTGATATCCTCGGAATCTTTTAAGTAAATTGGCTTTTCCATATATTTAACTTTATGGTTTACTTAAAGTTAACATTTATAATTCAGCCTTCATTCTTGATTTTAATTAAAAAAATCTATCAAATCAGACAAATTCCTTCAATTTTCTTGGCGGATACTGTTCTACCAGATCTGCAATTGCTTTGATGTGTTCGGGAGTTGTTCCGCAACATCCTCCGATAATATTAATCAATCCCTTTTCAACATATTCTTTGATCTGTCTTGCCATATCTTCAGGAGTTTCATCATATTTTCCAAAAGCATTGGGTAAACCGGCATTCGGATAAGCAGAAACATAGAACTCTGAATTATGAGCCAATGTTTCAAGATAAGGAGTCAGCTGATCTGCTCCTAATGCACAGTTGAACCCTACACTTAGTAAATTCAGGTGGGAAACTGAGATCAGGAAAGCTTCTGCGGTCTGTCCGCTCAAAGTTCTTCCGGAAGCATCGGTAATAGTTCCTGAAACCATGATTGGAATTTTGATTCCTCTCTCGTCCTGAAGTTCATCGATCGCAAACAAGGCTGCTTTTGCATTCAAGGTATCAAAGATCGTTTCTACCAAAAGGATATCCGAGCCTCCGTCCAATAATGCTTCACATTGTTGTTTATACGCTACTCTCAATTCTTCAAAAGTAATGGCTCTGTATCCGGGATCATTCACATCCGGACTTAAGCTCGCAGTTCTGTTGGTAGGTCCGATAGATCCTGCTACGAATCTCGGCTTATCCGGATTTTTTGCAGTGTATTCGTCACAAGCTTTTCTTGCAATTTTTGCAGATTCATAGTTCAGGTCATATACCAGATCTTCCATGTGATAATCTGCCATCGCAATGGTAGTTCCTGAGAATGTATTGGTTTCAATGATGTCTGCTCCGGCTTCCAGATATTTCTTATGTACTTCTTCAATCGCCTGAGGCTGTGTCAGAGAAAGAAGGTCATTATTTCCTTTTACCGGATGCTCCCAGTCTTTGAAACGCTCTCCCCGATAGTCTTCTTCTTCAAACTTATACCTCTGAAGCATCGTTCCCATTGCCCCGTCAAGAATTAGAATTCTTTCGGATAAAGCTTTATATAATTGTTCTGAATTTTTCATTTTTATCTATTTTGGTCATCAAAATGAGCTTTAGCCCGTTCCTATTGAACTAGTCTAAGGCTTGTTTAAGATCTGCAATGATATCCTCTACATTTTCCAAACCTACTGAACAACGAACGAGCCCTGCTGTAATTCCTACTTCATTTCTTTCTTCATCTGACAGCTTAGAGTGTGTTGTGGATGCAGGGTGAGTAACGATCGTTCTTGTATCACCTAAGTTAGCAGACAGCGAACACATTTGTATCTTGTCTAAAAAGTTTCTTCCGCCTTCTATTCCGCCTTTTATTTCGAATGCTACGATATTTCCTCCAAGCTTCATCTGTTTTTTGGCTACTTCATAACTCGGATGGGATTTCAGGAATGGATATTTTACTAATTCTACGTTCGGATGGTTTTCTAAAAACTCTGCTACCTTCAGTGCATTTTCACAGTGTTTTTCTACACGTATGGCCAATGTTTCAAGGCTTTTTGATAATACCCAGGCATTAAAAGGAGACAATGCAGGTCCTGTATTTCTTGCGAAAAGATAAATTTCTCTGATCAGGTCTTCTTTTCCTACTGCTATTCCTCCCAAAACTCTTCCCTGTCCGTCAATCAATTTCGTTGCTGAGTGTACAACAAGATCTGCACCATATTTGATGGGCTGCTGAAGATAAGGTGTTGCAAAACAATTATCTACAATAAAAATAAGGTTGTGTTTTTTCGCAATCTGACCGAAAAACTCCAGGTCCAGGATTTCAATAGCCGGGTTGGTAGGGGTTTCGAGGTATAAGATCTTTGTATTGGGCTGAATATATTGTTCAATATTTTCTGCATCTCCTGCTTTAAAATAGGAGGTTTCAATATTCCATTTCGGGAAATATTTAGTAAAAAGTGTATGGGTAGATCCGAAAACTGACTGGCAGCTTACGATATGATCTCCGGCGTTCAATAAGGCAGCAAATGTAGAATAGATGGCAGCCATCCCAGTTGCAAAAGCATATCCGGCTTCTGCTCCTTCCATTTTAGCGATCTTATCTGTAAACTCAGTTACATTAGGGTTAGAGAATCGGCTGTATAAATTTTTAGGTTTTTCTTCTGCAAAACTGGCTCTCATATCCTCGGCATCCTGAAAGATAAAACTGGAAGTAAGGTATAATGGTGTGGAATGCTCATCAAACTGAGATCTTTCAGTCTGGGTTCTTATTGCTGATGTTTCAAAATTTTCCATATAGTTTTAATTTTAAATAATGTACAATGTATTTGCGGGCTGTTATCCTATGCTTCATTAAACAAGGCCTTCTGCACTGTTCTCTTCTTCATCAATACATTGTACATTTTACTTTTGTACAAATTATTTGGTTTCACTTACTCTTAAAATATCTCCGAATACCCCTCTTGCTGTAACCTGTGCTCCGGCTCCGGCTCCCATGATGACGATAGGGTTTTCACCATAGCTTTCTGTATAAATTTCAAAGATTGAATCTGAACCTTTCAGTTGCCCTAATGCGGATGTTGCCGGAACTGAAATCAATTTCACATCCAACTCGCCTTTATCTTTCTGCAAATCACCGTGCAGATCCCCTACATATCTCAATACATGTCCGGGTTCCTGGTTTTCTTTTATCTTCTGATATTCTTCGTCCAGCTCTTCCAATCTTGAAAGAAATTCTGATTTTGAAACTTCAAGCAGGCTTTCCGGAACCAGATTCTGAATCTTAATATCTCCGAATTCGTTGATCAAGTCTAATTCTCTGGCCAAAATCAATAATTTTCTTGCAACATCATTTCCTGACAGGTCTTCTCTTGGATCCGGTTCTGTGTATCCTTTTTCCAAAGCTTCATTGATGATGGTTGAGAATTTATCATCTCTCAAAGAAAAATTATTGAACACATAGCTTAATGTTCCGGAGAATACGCCTTTAATTCTTGTAATATTTTCTCCTGAAAGGTGTAACAATTTGATGGTATCAATTAACGGTAGTCCTGCACCTACATTGGTTTCATACAGATAACGTCTGTTGTTTTTACTCAACGTATATCTTAGTTTTCTGTATTCCTCAATCGGAAGGGTATTAAAAATCTTGTTGGAAGAAACCAGATCGAATCCGTTTTCGGCCAAAGCATGGTAATTCTTTACAAAATCCTTGCTTGCCGTGTTATCCACAACGATCAGATTCTCCAGTTGATTTTCATTGGAGAAATTAATAAGCTCCTGAACATTTGAAGGATGTTCCGCGGTTAAAACCTCATCACTCCAATTGGCATCAAATCCTTTTTTATTGAATGCTATTTTCTTTGAATTGGCAACTGCCACTACTTTAAGATCTATTTTTTTGCGTCTTTTAATCTCTTCGGAGGATTCCAGTACCTGTTCTATCAGAGTCTTTCCTACATTTCCGTGTCCGATGATCGCCAGATGAACGGTCTTTGGCTTTTTGAAAATTTCAGATTCTATAATATTTTTTGTTTTTTCGTCCTGTGAAGAAGTTACTACGATGTTTACTCTGTTTTCTCCGGCTACCTGATTCAGCAATAATGGGAAAACGTTGTTTCTGGCCAGCTCAGCAAAGACTTTATTGAAATCTTCTGCTACAAAACCAATGACAGAAACATTATTAATACTGTAAATCTGCGAAACTTTTCCGGATTTTCTTTCTGCTTCAAACTCATCAATAAGACAAGCGACTGCTTTTTCGGCATCATTTTCCTGCACCAGAATAGAAATTCCGTTTTCTATGGCCTGTTGAGAAATTACACCTACACTAATACGCGCTAAAGTAAGCGCTTTAAAAATTCGTCCATCAATCCCGATTTCTCCAAGGAAATCTTCTCCTTCAAATTTGACGATTGATCTGTTCTTCAAAAATTTTATTTCGTTAGCATTTTTCATTACTTCTATAAAATGTTTTTAATGATATTATTTAATTGTTTATATTCCATTAGGAAGGCATCATGCCCGTGTATAGATTGGATCTCGTGATAAGAAACATTCTTATTTTTCTCTTTTAATTTTTCAAAACACATTCGGATTTCAGAAGCGGGAAAGAATAAGTCTGTATCTACGGAGATCATGTGCATTCGAGCCTGTATGTTCTCCAGTGCTTCTTCAGCAACGTTTATATTCATCAGGAGATGGTTCATCAGCTTGTAACTTTTTAAACTAAATCTATCGTTTAGTGCTTTTCCATGATAAACCAACCAGTCTTCTGATTCCAGGCGTTGTTTTTCCTGATTATATTGGTTTTGAAATCTGTCATTGAGTGACTGCGGTGTTCTGTAACATAGCATGGCATGAATTCTTGCTTTCTGTAACGGTTCTTCTTTATCATTCAATAAAAATTTCTGAACCAAACATTGGGCATGAAGCCAGTCGTGTGTTCTGTAATCACAGGCTATAGGAATAAATATTTCTGCCAGATCCGGCTGCTTGGCAAGCATTTCCCAGGCAATACCTCCTCCCAGAGAGCCTCCAATAATGGCATATAAGTTTTTGATATGTAAAGCTTCAAGCCCTTTCAAAAATATCGATGCGATATCTAAAGGTTTGAAATCTTCATAGTTTTCAATTAAAAAATGGTCGTAACCGTTTCCGGGTATATTGAAACACAGAACGGTATATTGATCGGTATCAACAATCTGATTTTTTCCCACCAACTGCTTCCACCAGCCTTTTTCTCCGGATACCTCTGAGTTTCCGGTAAGTGCATGATTGATTAAAATGATGGGTGCTGTAAACAGATCTTTCCCAAAAAGCTGATAGCTTAACGGGATATTGTATTCCTTGTGGGAATGGGTTTGATACGAAAGATTAATATAGTTTAGTTCTGTTTTCAATTCTATTATATTTTAATACAAATACAATTGAAAATGCCACAGGAAATGGCTGAAAAGAACTTCAGTAAGTTATCTGTCCAAAA
>JASLCD010000316.1 GCA_030146295.1 Chryseobacterium sp. | reverse complement strand
TCTTTGTTTTTCCTTTTCAATCAGGTCGAAAATAATATCCATTTTACTTTTAGTTTTTGAAATTTTCACCCCAAATGTACGGAATTTTCGTCGAGATTTCTATATTGAAAAAATGATTTTAAACACTAAAAAATGCAAAAACACCTCCTTTTACACAGTTTATTTTCATCATAAAAGGCACAAAAGCTTAAATACTTATGTTTTTTAGGGCCAAGCTTTATACATAAAAAACATACCTAAGTTTTATCATAATCTTTGATTTTCATCCTATGTGAGCTTTTCTCCGGAATCATTCTAAACTTACTTAAGTGGACAAATAAAAGCTTTTATGACTTTAACAACCTTAGTATAAGAAAACCATTAAAATTCGTTATCTACAAGTTCTTTATTCACTACCGCACCTGTGAAATTCCCCTGTGCAACTGCATTGGCTACAGAACGCATCATTGTTACATTGTCACCACAGGCAAAAACTCCGGGAATGTTTGTCTTCTGCATCATATCTACTTTAATAAATCCCTGCTCTGTCAATTCACACCCCAGATCACCGGAAACATTTAAGTTTTGTTCAAAAGGAATTTTAGCATATAAGACTTGCAAATCAGCCTCTTTCCCGTTTTTGAAAACAATTTTCTGAATAGAACCCCTCTCCTGCTCTATTCTTGCTATCTCATCTTCATTAAGAATAATTTTATTCTGATTCAGTTTTTCGATTTGTTCATCAGTAAGTACAGCCTTTCCATTGGTAAATAAGGTAAGGCTTTTGGTCATATTAAAAATCAGTTTCGAAAATTCGTAAGCCATATCTCCATTAGAAAGAATACCTGTCACTTCATTTTTCACCTCATAACCATGACAGTATGGGCAATGAAGAACAGAAATCCCCCAGCATTCTTCAAATCCGGGAATATTCGGCATAATATCTTTTACTCCGGAAGCCAGAATCAGTTTGTTAGCATAAAGTTTTTCACCAGCTGAAGTTTCGATCTCGAAACCTTCGGATATTTTTGTTGTTTTTGTAACCGTGCCATTATAAAACTGAACTGTGCTATATTTTTCAATATCTTTTTTTGCAAGCTGTGTAATTTCCGCCGGTGTTCTCCCGTCATGAGTAATGAAATTATGTGAATGCGGAGTCTGTCTGTTGCAAGGTTTTCCATTATCAATAATCAGAACTTTTCTTAAAGATCTTCCTAAAGACATTCCCGCAGATAATCCGGAGTAGCTTCCTCCTACTATAATAACATCAAAGTTTTTGTTTTTCATAATTCATTTAATAAATGATTATTCAAAGATAAAACAAATTCAATTAATGCAATAAAGTTGCGATAATATTTTTCATTCAATTCCTGTTTTTACTACCAGATTGTCTCTTTCTCCTTTAATGATATGAAAAACTTTATTTCCATTTGTTTTTAATTTCATCAATTTCGGGCTGAATTTTTTTTCGAATATCAATTTTCGCATTTTCAAATCCAAAAATTGCAGTTTCTTTTTCTCTTGCAAAAGGGTTCGTCACGTATCCTACAATTCTGGAATGTTCAAAAAGAGGACCTGTCTCTTCCATTTCCCCTTCTGCGCGGTCTTTAACCCTGACAAGGTTTTTATATTTTTTGCTTAAATCAAACCAATTGACATAATCAGCATTGAAAGAAACCGCTTTTATGCCTTTTTTAGAGTAAAAATTAATAGCTCCTGCCTGGCCATAATTATCACACAGCACAAGGGTATTTCCAGATTTTTCCAGTATAGAATATTCTGCATCTACTTTTTGGGCAAGTTCTTTCCATCCTAGCATATCAGCAAAGTCCTGGGGTAAAGTATGGTCTTTCCCGTCTTCCCATCGCAAAAGCCCCCATTTTTTATAAGCCTCAGGATGCTCTGCAATAAACTCCGGGCTTTTATTAGGAAAGGCAATATTATACATGGGTATAAACAGAATGAGAGGATGCAAAATACAAAGAGGCTTAAGATATCGCTTCCATCCGGACTGTAAAATATGATCTAAATAAACAGCCCCGAATCCTATATAAACAGGGTAAAGCCCAATCGCGTAATAATCTTTTGCTTTAAAAAATAAAAACAAACCAATTGTTATGACATATCCCCAAAAGAAAAAACGAAATTTTTTAAAGGGCTTATAAAATAGTAAAGCGTAAAAAGCAAATAGGATCACAAAAGTAACTCCGATAAAAAGCATAAGCTGAGATTTTAAGAAGTCAAACCTGTTGACATTCACCAGCTGGGTTTCGGAAAGTTCTTTCATATGATGGATTACCGGAAAGTCATTATGATACTGCCACACCAGATTAGGAAGAACAATAATTAAGGTTAAAAGCGCAGCTCCGTAAAGATGTGGATTGGCAAAAATTTTCCTTTGTCTGGTCATCAGCATACCCGGAATAAAGCCTAAGGCAAGGAAAGCGATATTGTATTTATTTAAAATAGCAATTCCAAAAACAAATCCTCCCCAGTAGAGCCATCTGGCTTTTTCTGTATTAATATATTGTATCAGAATATAAAATAATAAAGTCCATGAAAGAACATCCAGTGAATTGGGCTGATAAAGCATATTTAAGCGAAGCAACACTGATAATAATAATCCTGTAGAGGCCAACAGGCAGGCAAAAAGCCCACCTTTTAATTCTTCTATGGCTTTCCAGACAACAACCATCGTTAATGCACCGAATAAAGCAGGAAAGAATTTGATCCAGAAAACGGAATCCCCTAATATTTTAATAAGCCAGGAAATCCAGGAACTTACCGGAGGAACAGAAAGATATCCCCATGCAAGATGATTTCCCTGATCAAGATGCAGGTATTCGTCACGCTGCAATTCATATTCAGGGCTTATCAGTAAGTATTGAAGGGCAAATTTTGCTATCATAAAAAGAAGCAGAATCCAATAGTCTTTTTTCATAGGAAATAGTTTGAAATTTAAAGTAAGATAGTCTAAACTTCTTTTTTGTTACACTTATCTTATCTCAAATCTATTAT
This sequence comes from Chryseobacterium sp., assembly GCA_030146295.1. Classification (GTDB taxonomy): domain Bacteria; phylum Bacteroidota; class Bacteroidia; order Flavobacteriales; family Weeksellaceae; genus Chryseobacterium. The sequence goes on along the minus strand of JASLCD010000316.1, from coordinate 5,765 downwards.
CAATCATTTCAGTCTTTATCTTCTGAATACGATCAGACCAATAATTAATTTCTTCAATCTTCTTAGGAAATTTTTCCATAGAGGTATTCTGACAGGAAATCAAATATTCCTGATAAGTCTTCAAAATATCATTCAGGTAAGCTTCATAGTCTTTAGGGTTCTTTGGGATATACCCTATTCCATCACAGCCGCACGAATGAAAGCATTTCCCTGTTTTAAACAAGCTTTCTACAATCTGCCACTCTTTGACCGCTGTTTTCTTAGGAGCTTTGAAGTCTTTCCCCAAATCGGCCATCACACTGCTGCATTCAGGACATTTTATAGTTCTGCTTTCAATATCTGAAACAATTTTCTGCAACTCATTTGTTTCTGCTTTCGTGAAAATATATCCTACTTTGCGAAGGGACGTTCCATCAGGTTCATGATAAACTTTTTCTTTTCTGATTCTTTTTATAATATCGGATGCATCCGGCTGTTTAAATGATTTTCGGCATTTAAAACAGATGTAATGCGATTTATAAGTTTTCCCGGCGTATCGACACATTTTCACAGATTTATCTGATTCAAATATAGGAATTTACTCTTGTAAAGGAGGTTTACAAAAAAGAATCCCGAAGAAAAAATTCCTCCGGGACTCACAGTTTAAAAGTGTATAGTGTAGTTTATTATTTTTTCTTAGACTTTTCTTTCAGTTCTTCTTTGTCTTTATCAGACGGGTTCCAAACTTTCACTTCAGTATCTTTTGTAATATTTGATCCCGGAAGAATCTGAACGTTGATCCCGTCACTTGCTCCAAGTTTCACATATACTTTTTTGAATTTCCCGTCTTTTTGTTTTACTTCTACGAAAGGTACGTCTTTTCCTTGTTTCTTTTCATACTGTACTAAAGATTCATCCAATAATAAAGCATTTTTCTGAGAACTCAAAACAATTTCTCCATTTGCAGAAAAACCAGCTCTGATATATTCATTATTAGGGTTCGTCACATTACCTTCTACAGGAAATTTAATGGTTCCAGCATTATCTTTTCCTTTAGGAGCAATCATTGTCAGTTTCCCTGGGAACGTTTTATTTTGTAAAGCACCGATTACGATATTCATATTCATCCCTTCGCTTAGCTTTCCGGCTTGAGCCTCGTCAATTTCACCTTTAAAGATCAAGACATTCAGATCTGCTACTGAGCAGATTGTAGTTCCTGCATTAAAGTTGTTGGCTTCAATTACCTGGCTTCCTGCTTTTACAGGAACTTCAAGTACGGTACCTGAAGCTTTGGAACGGATCTCGGTAGTAGCTAAGCCCTGCCCTTTAAGTTCAGGAGTTGCTCCTGTTTTCGCGATCTGTAATCTTTTTTGAGCGGTATTCAATTGTTGTTGAGCATTTTTCAGAGTCTGCTGCTGAGAGAATAACTGCTGCTGAGCATTAAGAAAATCCTGTTTTGAAGCAACTCCCTGCTTGTATAATTTCTCCTGCATCTCAAATTGCTTCTGCATATTTCCTACATTCATCTGTGCATTACTGATCTGAATCTGTGCATTCTGAACTTCCTGCTGAGATGCATTTACTTCGGAGATGCTTGGAACAATTTTTACTGTCGCAATCAGCTGCCCAACTTCTACCTTATCACCTTCTTTTACTAAGATCTTATCAATAATCCCCGCAATATTGGGTTTAATTTCAATTTCTTCTTTTGGAACAATTTTCCCTGTAGCCATTACCTTATCATCCATATTCTGGACTGTAGGTTTACGGGTCAGGAAAGCTTCACCTTCTTGAGAATTCGATTTTATAAGATAGCCAAGCCCTGAGAACAATGCCACTGCGAATAAAAGCCCCAACACTATATAAACGGCTTTTTTCCAGGTGAATTTCTTTTTCATATGTATAGTTTATTTTTTATTAAAGATTGAATGATTTCAAAATTAAAAGATGAGTCTGATGATCTGATCATCTTAATTTTTAAATTATTTTTATTTTCAAATTAATTACTCTGTTCTTAATGCTTCAATAGGTCTGATCTTAACAGCTCTCTGTGCGGGGATCATTCCGATAACCAGTCCTAAAATCACCATTACGGCCATCGCTGCAAATACGTTTCCATAGTTGACTGTAGGATTATAAAAAGGAAATGAATCCTGGCCCTGGGTAACGGCATTTAGAATCATCAACACAAAAATTCCAAACATAAAACCTAATAATCCCGAGGAGAGTGTGATCACAACACTTTCCAGCAAAATCTGATTTCTTACTTCCGCCGGCTTCGCTCCCAATGCTCTTCTGATCCCAATTTCTTTGGTTCTTTCTTTCACTGTAATCAAAAGGATATTCGAGATTGCGATTACTCCCGCAAGGATTGTCAGTGTACCTACGATGATAGTCAACAGCTGCATTCCCGTAAGGAAACCTGTCAGCTTTTTAAACTCCTTCCCCAGGTTAAAACTTCCGAAAGCATTGGTATCTTCAGGTGACACTTTATTTTTTGCTTTCAAAACCTGCTTTACATCTTCTTCTACAGAATTCACATTGGCATTAGGCTTACTTACAATAGCAAACATATCAATCTGGTCTCCTGCATTATACATCTTGGTATAAGTGGAAAGCGGGATGAAAGCAGTCTGGTCATTTTCAAATCCTCCACCTTTTTTCACCCGGAAAACGCCAATTACATTAAAGAATAATCCTTTAATATTGATTGATTTTCCTATTGGGTTTTCTTTTTTCTTGGCATCAAAGAAGTTTTTATAAATTTCTTCTCCTATCACCACTACATTTTTATTTCCTGAAACATCGGCGTCATTGATATAGCGTCCAAAGATCAGTTTCTTTTCTGAAATTTTATTTCCTACAGAGTAATCTCCCGTAAGCGAATATGTTCCGTTCTTCCCATTTCTTGACATTGCTTCTCCCGGTGTTCCGGTAAAGCTTCCTCTGGCATTTTGTGGTGAGATGTAATCTACAGCAGTAACTTTTCTTTTCAGCATTTCCATATCATTCAGGTTCAGGTGAACTTCTCTTCCTTTAGGAAATCCTTCATAGGGAATAGAGGTTTTCTGCGCCCACAGGAAAATTGAATTGGTAGCAAAGCCTGAAAATAGTTTATCAAAACCATTCTCCATCCCTTTTGCTGCTCCAAGAAGGCTTACATACAAGAACATCCCCCATCCTACTCCAATCATGGTAAGAAATGTTCGGAGTTTATTATTCCTCAATGAGTAATAAATCTCCTGCCAAGTATCTTTTTTAAATATGATATTCACCTTTCTGAATTATAAGTTATAAATTATGCGTCTTCTGTCAGTTTGCTTTTTAGCTTATATTATTCCGTTCTCAGGGCTTCGATCGGTTTGATTCTGGAAGCTCTGTATGCCGGTACAAATCCTGCGATCAATCCTGAGAAAATCAAAGCAATGAATGCCATAATAATGGCTCCCCAGCCTACGCTTGGACTTTTGATGAAAAACTCCTCAAGACTGTTACCAATAAGACTTAATGTCAAAACCCCGATTCCTACTCCAATAAGTCCGGAAACTACTGTAATCACGACACTTTCCTGAACAATCAGGCCTACAATTCCGCTTGGCTTGGCCCCAATGGCTTTTCGTACTCCAATTTCTTTGGTTCTCTCTTTTACGATATACACCATGATATTACTGATCCCGATAATTCCTGCAAGCAATGTACCCAGCCCAATAAACCCAACAATTGCTGTAAGAACTGCCATAAACGTAAATGTATCATTCATGTTTTTTGCATTGTTCCAGACACGCACGCCGTTTTCATCATCAGGAGATACATTTTTTCTCGATTTCAATTTATCTTTCAGTTCATCTCCATATTTGATAGCCTGATCAGGAGTCAGCTTATCGCTGTATGAAATGTAAGCAATATTCACAGTATCCGAGCCTTTTTTCATCTGCTGTAAGGTGGTAATAGGCACGGTGATATGTCTTTCGTCCCAATCTCCACCATCATCTGAAAATACGCCTACCACTTTAAACATGGTTCCGTTAATGTCCAGTTCTTTTCCTACAGGGCTTCCATTCTTAATCAAATCTCTCTGCACCATTCTTCCGATCACTGCAACATTTTGCTTTCCTTCCATATCCCGGGGAGTAATATATCTGCCGTCAATCATTTTTCGGTTTTCGATAACCTGTTCTCCTGGTTCTGCTCCGTGTACCTGATAAATTCCGCTTTCTTTCCCATATTTCACCATTAAGCTGGCATTATATCTGGGACTTGAAGCTCCTACATTTTTCTTTTCAGCATTAATAAGAAAATCGTAGTCATTGTTATTCATCGTAACAGTTCGATCGGATTGTAATCCTTTATAAGCGAGTGTAGTCTTTCCTGTACTGATGGTAATCAGATTTTTGGCATCTCCGGAAAACCCTTCAGAGAAAGCATTCTGAAGCCCTTTTCCAATTCCAAAAAGTACAATGAAAATAAACAGCCCCAAAGCTACTGTAAACCCTGAAAGCACTGTCCTAAGTACATTACTCCGGATAGAACTGAATATTTCCTGCCAACGATCTAGGTCAAACATTTTTTATTGGTATTAAAAGATTGAAAAATTTAAAGATTAAAAATCAATTATTAAATTTTCAAATTATCTTATTTTCACATTATCAAATTCCTAAAGCACAATCTGCTTAATAAACTCATCACTTTCAATAATCCCGTCCTTCAGTACTACATTTCTTTTGGTCTGTGCAGCAACATCCGGTTCGTGGGTTACAACGATGATTGTTTTTCCTTCATTATTGATATCCTGAAGAAGTTTCATAATATCATGAGTGGTTTTGGAGTCCAATGCTCCGGTAGGTTCATCTGCCAGTACTACTTTTGGATTGGTAATCAAAGCTCTTGCAATAGCGACTCTCTGCTTCTGTCCTCCGGAAAGTTCGCTGGGAAGATGATTGGCCCATTGTGCCAGCCCTACTTTTTCCAGATACTCCATCGCTTTCTGATTTCGTTCTTTTCTCGGGACATTCTGATAGTACAGAGGAAGCGCTACATTTTCTAAAGCTGTTTTATAGTTGATCAGGTTAAAAGACTGAAAAATAAATCCTAAAAATTTACTTCTGTATTCCGCCGCTTTTACCTCAGATAAATGTTCAATAGGTACTCCATCCAATTCATAGATACCTGAATCTTTTTCATCCAGAATCCCAATAATATTAAGAAGGGTAGATTTTCCGGATCCGGAACTTCCCATAATAGAAACAAACTCGCCCTCAGAAATATTCAGATTAATTCCTTTGAGAACATGAAGCTTGCTTTTGCCTGTATCGTATGACTTATTTAAATCCTGAATTACTAACATTAAGTGATGTATGTTTTATATCCAATAAGTAGATGATATTTTCAAATTGTTACAAGAAAGAAAATATATTCAAATATTTTTTTGTTTAACAGGATATCTCTTTATTTATAACACTTTACGTTTTTTTGTTTAATTGTAACTTGGCGTTTACATCCTTTTATCCCCAATAATGCGGTCTAGCCTATTATTCGAGCCAGTTTCATGTAAATGTGGAAAACTTTTACAGCTAAAAGTCAACCTATTAGTATTTACCTCTTTTAAAATCAGTTCTTTTTTTCGAACTTTGTATCTAGTTCTTTACAAGAAATACGAAATCGCAGCCGTGAATAACTTTTATTTACAATACGCAGAAAAACAAAAAGTTAAGTATTTCCTGAACGTTATCCACAGAGATCTAAATTATTTAATTATAAAGATATTTAATATGGGAATTTTTGATAAA
>JASLCD010000315.1 GCA_030146295.1 Chryseobacterium sp. | reverse complement strand
ACCAAACTGAGTAGAAATCTTTTCATGTGTATGGAATTAGGATTTCTACAAAATTAAAATAAAAAATGAAATACTTTTAATAAAATATAAATAAATGTTAAAAATTTATTCCCGATTTTTAATTAAAAGCCATCCTGAGTATGAAACTGGTAATTGAGTTTCAGGCTCAGTCCATCTGATTATATACCAATATGTTCCCGTAGGAAGATTTCTTCCGTTTGATTTCCCGTCCCAGGTATAATTCTTGTCAGAAGACTTATAAACAGAGGCTCCATAACGATCAGCAACCTCAATGGTAACATTCTTTTTTATTCTTAATTCTGAATAATTAAGAACATCATTTACTCCATCTCCATTAGGGGTGATGGTGTTGATAAGGTTGAGAACCAAAAACTCTTTCGTTACATAATGACATCCATCAGAACCTAACACATATACCGTATGCAACCCTCTTGATAGGCCGGTGAAAACATTGGAAGTCTGGTAGTCAAAACCGTTTAATGAATATTTATAAGGAGCTGTTCCTCCGGTTACAAAGACTGTTGCTGAAGATCCTGCCACGTCTATTTTGGAAATACTGGGTGCCTGTGAAGTCGTTACATTTACATATTGACGGTATACACATCCGTTGAATCCAAGATCTACATAATAAGTTCCAGCTCCTACAGAAATGTTTTGAGAGGTAGCACCTGTACTCCATAAATATGAAGTGAATCCAGAACCGGCATCCAGCATTATTTTCTCATTAGAACAGATAACCTGGTCATGCAGTTTTTCAGATTTTTTAGGAGTTTTCAGAGTAAGAGTTAAAAGGGCTGTATTAGGACATGAAGTACTGCTTTGGAATCTCACATAAAAAATACTGGTAAGAGACGTAAGTGTTTGAGATGCAGAAATAGGATTTAATCCTGCCTGTGCATTAGCCAGTGAAGTATAAAATGACAAGATTACCCCAGGATCTGTTGTAAATAATGCCTTATAATCATTCATATTTACTGCTTCAGAACCGTTAAGATCATTGTCACAGATGTCGGTCTGTGCATTATTGGTTATCAAAGGAGTTTTGTTTCCGATAGTGAAATTGATCTGGCCTAATTCGGGAGGGCATTCTCCAACAATACCTGTTACCCTTACATACACAATCGTATTAGTTGTGAACGACCAGTTTGAAGGAAGAGTATTGGTATTTCCAGCATTAGCATCAGCCTGGCTAAGGTAGTATTTTACTGTAAAGTTCGCAGAGTTGGTTACAATTTGTGGCGTTACATTGATAAAATTTACATTCGCAGCTCCATCAAAATTATCATCACAGATATTCGCATTGAAGTTGCTAGTATTAAGGTTGGGAGTAGGGTAAGTATTTAATGTAATGACAGCTGTTTTAGAACATCCATATATAGAAGTTACATTGGCGTATACCGTTCCGGATTGTCCTGAATAAGCTGCCGGGGTAACAATTGGTCCTGTTAGGTTAGCATTGGTAAAATAAGTAATTGTAGCACCCGGTTCCTGAGTTACATTTGCAGTGGTCAGATTGAATACACCATTTCCGTTGGATGCGGCACAAGCTGAAAGAGAGGCGTTATTTACCTGAAAGATATGAGTGTTTATGATAATTTTAAAATATTCAAAAGCAGATGGATTGCCGCTTCCCTGAATATAATAAGTGAATGTATCTGTTGTATTTGCTGTAATACCTGCATTGGGAGTGTATGTAATCTGTCCTGTTGCAGGGTTTACCAAAACAGTTCCGTTAGTCGGAGGAACAATGATGCTGGTGTTGGAGGGATCAACAGGCTGGCTGGAATTCGTAAATACGGGATTAATGATTTTTGTATTACATGATCCTATATCAAAAGTAGTAGTTGTGATAGGCGGGCAGACAGTATAATCAAATTCTGCAGTAAGTCTCGATTCGCAGTTGGTTCGGGTAATATAACAGGTATATATTCCGGACCCGTACAGATCAGGGTTGATGGATGATGATACAGCTCCGGTAATCGGAGTTCCGTTCAGATACCATTGGTAAGCATCATAGCCGGTATCTACAGAAAGAAAAACTCCATTATAGCAGTCTCCTGTTTTTGTAATAACCGGAATAGAAGAGAATCCGGCAAAATATCCTCCATATCCTACCGCTCCGTTTCCTGCGGCAATACCGGCTGTAACGGGTTTTGTGGAACCTACAGTTATATTACCTGCTATACTCGGAATAGAATAAGTGACCCAGTTTGGATTTCCTGTTACTGGTGCAGGGCCTGTACCTGCTGCAATGGGGGCTCCGTTGATGGTTACCGCAGCTCCTGCCTGGGTGATAATATTAAGTCTGGCATTAAAGGTATCGTTGCCTATTTTATTAATAAATCCGATCTCGTTGATCTCTTTAGGTAAGAAACAGCTTAATGGCGGTATAAAATTCATTCCCCCTGTAGCATATACAGTACCTGTGGATGTTCCGGCCAAAAGTTGGTATACATATACATTGTTATTGGCAGAAATACTGATATTATAATTCCCGCTCCCCTGATTGACGTAGTTGGTTCCCTGAACAACATAATACTGCCCGGCATTCAGGCTCACATTATTCAAAAGATTTCCGTTTACCGTAAGCTTGGTATTGTTTACCGTTGCAACCACTACAGCGACTTCCATTCCTGAATTGGCAGGTCCGTTTCCTTTCACCATTACAAAATCTTTCCCCAGCCTTTCTACAGGAACAGCCTGATCCATCAAGACATCTACATTGGTGTTGTTTTGGGTGGTGTAGATGCTGTTGAAGTTTCCATTCGTTACAGATATTGGTTTGTTGGCAACGATTTTTGCACCTACCAATCCTGTTAAGTTGTTGGTGTTAAGATTACTTTGTGCTTCAAGAATATATGATTTTCCTTTATTGATTGTGAACGTTCTCGACGGAGCAGAGATCCCATCCGAAAAAACAACACCTGGATTATATCCCGATAAAGTTACAGTAGTATTATCTTCCGTAGCAATCACTCCAATCGTTGAATTTACATAAGGTTTGGCCGTAGTGTTGGGAGCCATTCCCACAAAGAATGTTTTGCCAAGTCCGGCTAATCCTTTGGAGGTAATAAATTCGGCCTGGTCCTGCACTGTAAATCTATAACTGGCAAAGAATTTTTTGCTTCCCTTTACATATAATCCCATTGATGTGGATGTAAACAGCCCCGATGGAGCAGAAGAAATCATCATGTTGTTGGGGATGGTAACCTGGATCGGGTTCCCTTTGCTTACCTGAACAGTAGAAATGACATTATTGTTATTATAAACCTGTACAGAGAAGGGAGTTGTTTCATTGGTTGAAAGGTAAAGATATCCTTTCGGGGTTCCAAGAAGACTGCTTGCTGACATGGGAGCAATCCAATGTTCAGTATCCAACTGTGCATTAGCAAACAGACAAAGAAAAGTACAAAAAACCAGTAGAAATTTTTTCATGCGTTATTATAATGGGGCCGCAAATTTAGGTATTAATAACCAGATTTTTATACTAAAAAAACTTTTGAAATCGTGCTTTTCTTATAATTGTTGAATATTTAAAATTCACGTCATATTGTGTTAATCATCATGAGGTTCTGGAATACAAAAATCCCGGTGACTATCACCGGGATTCAATATTTTTTTTGAAGATGAGCTTATAGGCTTACTCTTACAAATCCTGTTACTTTTAGGTCTGCGTTTACAGATTTTACATAGTCAGCAACTGAGATACTTCCGTCTTTAATGAAGTCCTGGTGTACCAAAGTGTTGTCTTTGTAGAATCTCTGCATTTTACCTTTAAGGATATTATCGATAATGTTTGCAGGCTTACCTTCTTCAGTAAGTTTGTGTCTTTCGATCTCTAATTCTTTATCAATAGTCTCCTGAGAAACTCTTGTTTCGTCCAAAGCGATTGGGTTCATAGCAGCAACCTGCATAGAAACAGCTTTAGCAGCTTCGTCAGCTCCGTCTACTTTAGCAGAAA
>JASLCD010000355.1 GCA_030146295.1 Chryseobacterium sp. | reverse complement strand
TGGAAAATAAGTTCCAGATCTACAATTCATTATTTATGAGCCTGCCTTATGATAAAATGACGAATATAGGAATGCTGCTTCCGTTTCTTTACGAGGAAAGCAGAACCGGTTATGAAGCAGGAAAAACTCCTGAAAACATCGTCGAAGAATTTTTTAAAAACCATACCGATCTTCAGAATGAAGAGCAGAAACTTGAACTGCTTTTCAAGATCATTCAGTATATAGAAAGACAGGTAGTTTTGTTTGATAGTATTGAAGACGCTGCTTTTCCTAATCTTCACTCTGAAAGCGACAGTGGTACCGTAACCAATCTATTTGAACGTTCTTTTCAGGACCATAAAATTGAAAAAGTACGCGAAAAATTAAAAGATTTCAGTGTAAAGGTTGTGTTTACCGCGCACCCTACTCAGTTTTATCCAAGCTCAGTACAAAGGATCATTCAGGATTTAAGAGGAGCTATTACCAGCGACTCTGTGACCCAGATTGATATGCTTCTTCAGCAATTGGGGAAGACTCCTTTTGTCAATAAAGAAAAGCCAACCCCGATAGATGAAGCATTGAGTATTATTTCTTATCTGAGGTATGTATATTATGATACCATAGGGGAATTGTTTACCAAGATCAAAAAGACATTCGGAAACGGACATTTTCATCTTCATGAAGATATTATCCAGCTTGGATTCTGGCCGGGAGGAGATAGAGATGGAAATCCGTTTGTGACAGCAGATGTAACGAAAAGAGTAGCGGAAGAACTTCGTTCAGCCATTCTGAAGTCTTATTACAGTCATTTGAAATTCATCAGAAGAAGATTGAGTTTCAGAGGCGTTTCTGAAGTTTTAACCCAACTAAGCGAAGAACTGTATGCTGCTATTTTTGATGGAAAAAGCATTAAAGCAGAAGATATTTTAAAGAAGACTGCGGAAGCGGAAAAAATATTAATCAACGAACACAATTCTTTGTTTTTGGATCTTTTGGTTAATTTCAGAGACCGGGTGATGATTTTCGGAACTCACTTTGCAACGCTGGATATCCGTCAGGACAGCAGAATTCATCAGAAAGTCATTGATGAGGTTTTTGCTAAAGTATACGGAAATAAAGAGGCTGCTAACGAAGAGAAATTCAATGCACTGATTCATATTTCAGAAACGGTAAGTCCGGAAAGTTTTGAGGATATTGTGAAAGATACCTTATTAACGGTTTCACAGATTACAGATATTCAGAACCTGAATGGACTGAGAGGAATGAACCGTTACATTATTTCCAATTCCGATGCGGTAAAAGACGTGATGAATGTGTATGCCTTCTTTAAAATCTGTGGTTATAAAGACAATGACATCAATATGGATATCGTTCCGCTTTTTGAAACGATGGAAGGGCTTGCAAATGCTGAAAACGTGATGAATGAACTTTACCATAATCCTGTCTATAAAAAACACCTGGAAAAAAGAGGAAATCAGCAGACCATTATGCTTGGTTTCTCGGACGGAACCAAAGATGGCGGCTATTTAAAAGCCAACTGGGAAATTTATAAAGCCAAGGAGGTATTGACAAAACTTTCCGAACAGAACAATATTAAAGTAGTTTTCTTTGATGGAAGAGGGGGACCGCCAGCCAGAGGAGGAGGAAAAACCCACGACTTCTATGCTTCTCAAGGGAAAACGATTGCCAATAATAAAATTGAGCTTACTATCCAGGGACAAACCATTACCAGTATTTTTGGAAATAAAGAGCAGGCAAAATATAATTTTGAGCAGCTTCTGACAGCAGGAGTGGAAAATGACGTCTTCAAAAATGCAAAAAAAGAGCTGACGGAAAAGGAAAGAGCTTTGATCATCGAATTGGCGGATATCAGCTATGGAAAATATTCAGACCTGAAAGCGCATCCAATGTTTGTTCCATATCTTCAGGAGATGAGTACACTTGAATATTATGGGAAAACCAATATCGGAAGCCGCCCTTCCAAAAGAGGAAACGGAAGTGAACTGAAGTTTGAAGATCTGAGAGCAATCCCGTTTGTGGGCTCATGGTCGCAGCTGAAACAGAACGTTCCCGGATTCTTTGGCTTTGGCTATGCCATGCAAAAGATGAAAGAGCAAGGGAGATTTGAAGAAGTAAAAGAACTTTATAAAGGTTCTGATTTCTTTAAAACTTTAGTTTTGAACTCGATGATGAGCATGAACAAGTCTTATTTCCCTCTGACGTATTACATTAAAAATAATCCGAAGTTTGGTGCCTTCTGGAATGTTCTTTTCGATGAATATGAGCTTTCAAGAGATATCATGCTTGAATTGACAGGATTTAAAATGCTTCAGGAAGAAGATCCGCTTTCCAGAAAATCGGTGAAGATCCGTGAAAAGATTGTACTGCCATTATTGAGTATTCAGCAGTATGCTTTGATGAAAATTCAGAAAGGAGAAGGAAACAAAGAAGCCTATGAAAAGCTGGTAACACGTTCTTTATTCGGAAATATTAACGCCAGCAGAAACTCCGCATAAGTTATTTTTGCAAAAATGTTTTATACATAGCGTAGAACACATATATAAATAGGAATGGGCTTTAGCCCATTCTTTTTTATTGACCCATTCATAGGCTTTAGCCAAAACATATTGAAGAATATCTCCCGCAGATTAAGCAGATCACACAGATGTTTATGTTGGAATAAATCTGCTCAATCTCAGTAATCTGCGAGAAACAAAAAATTATTCCTTTAAGAATTTCTCATAGTACACCTTATCCTTCGTCTGAATTTTCAGATAATAGGTTCCTTTTGCAAAATCTTCCACTTTTATAGATTTCTGGTGGCTGCTTTTTCTGATTAATCTTCCCAGATTATCATAGATTTCTAAGGATTGAACTTCCTGTTCCGATGCAACATTCAGAATGTTTTTAGCCGGATTCGGGAATAGGGAAAATTTTTCCTTTTTTACAATTTCGGAAGTATTCAGAACAATGTTATAAAGACCTCCGAAGTTAAGAATACCATATCCTATCTGGTCTGAATGAGCCGGATAGAGTGAAGCCGTTTGTCTTAATTTTGTTCTGATCTGCTCCCTGTCCATCGCTGGAAATGCCTGGATAAGACAGGCTACACCTCCCGCAGCAATAGGAGTAGAAATAGATGTTCCGTTCACAATTGTAGTAGCATTATCGTACACAGTTGTTGTAGCTGTTCCCTGCGTGCTTCCGTCAGGTTTTACCACTCCAAGAGAATTGGGTCCGAAAGAAGAAAATCCGGATGCATTTCCGGCAGAATCTACAGACCCTATAGAGAATACTTTAGCATTATCGGACGGGGTCATCAGATAATGCCATGGCTGCAGCCCAGAATTTCCGGCAGCAGCAAGAACAAAAATTCCTTTTTCAGCAGCAATACCTGCTCCCCGGGCAATGAAAGAAGTGCTTCCGTTCATATTGGCATAGGTATAATTGTAACGGCTTTCATCAAAAATATTGTATCCCAGTGAGGAGGTGATGATTTCCACCCCTTTTCTATCTGCTTCTTCAGCTGCTTCAATCCAGTATAGCTCTTCTTCAGGAACTTCTACAGTGGCATTCTCGCTTCGGTAAAGATAAAAATCAGCATCAGGAGCGGCACCAACAAAAATGTTTTCGAGATATCCGCCGATAGCTCCTAAAACGACAGAACCATGAGGGCTGAGATTCGTATTATAAATATCACCGGTTTTGGTAACAAAATCATAGGCTGCTTTTATATGATTACCATTCCATAATCTTGAAAAAGCAGTTCCCGTATTCACTGTTGGAAACCCGGCATCAATGACAGCTATAGAAATTCCCGTTCCGGTATACCCTGCAAGATGAAGAGGGCGGATATTGACCTGGTCAATTTGGGCAGCACCGGAACCATAATTAAAGTTGGTCAGTACCTTATTCAGACTTGCATCGTCTTTCCATTTTCCGGGTGCTGTTTTTACAGTGGTGGAACTGTTTCTGGCAAAACTTTCAATAGACAAAACAAAAGATTGAGCCTGCAGCAATGTTTTTTGGGCAGGAGTGGCATTTACAGCTGCTCCGTTAAGCCATTTTGAATAGTCTGTAACGGTAAATCCTAAATTTTGAAGATTCTGAAGGTAAGACTGTTCAATAGGAGCATCCTGATCATTGAGGGGAATTCCCAGAGTGGTACGTCTGTTGAGGGATTTCTGGCTGAGTTCCGAAAGAGGATTGGCATAAAATGCCGCTTTGTTGGGCTTATCTGTAAAGTAAACAAAAACAAGTTCTGTTTGGGCAGATACATTAAGGTAACCCGTTAGGAAACAAAAGAGTAAAAATTTTTTCATGAGATTAATTTGTATAAAGATAAAAACAAAATCAATAAAATTTTTGATAGGATATTAAATTCCTTATTTTTACAGAAATATTTATTATATGAAAAAAATTCAGATGGTTGACTTGCAAAGTCAGTATTACAAAATAAAGAATGATGTAGACA
>JASLCD010000319.1 GCA_030146295.1 Chryseobacterium sp. | reverse complement strand
ATCTTCCAAAAACTGTTCCAAAGAATGAAGATCACTGATCAGTACTTCTCTTGCCTTAGCTCCGTTAAAACCTCCGACAATACCGCTGGCTTCAAGCTGATCCATAATTCTTCCCGCTCTGTTGTACCCCAGTTTCAATTGTCTCTGAAGCATAGAGGTAGATCCCTGTTGAGTAGAAACAATAATTCTTGCTGCCTCTTCAAAAAGAGCATCTTTTTCATTAGGGTCGAAAGCACCTACTGTACTGGTAGAGTCTTCAGAAACATATTCAGGAAGTAAGAATGCTGAAGCATATCCTTTCTGCTCTCCAATAAATTCTGCAAGTCTTTCCACTTCCGGAGTATCTACGAAAGCACACTGAAGTCTTAAGATCTCATTTCCGTTGAAATAAAGCATATCTCCTTTACCAATCAGCTGATCTGCTCCCGGAGAATCAAGAATGGTTCTGGAGTCTACACTGGAGATTACTCTGAAGGCCGCTCTTGCAGGGAAGTTGGCTTTGATCATACCTGTAATTACGTTTACAGATGGTCTTTGTGTAGCAACGATAAGGTGAATACCTACTGCTCTTGCAAGCTGTGCAAGTCTGGCGATTGGTAATTCAACCTCTTTTCCTGCTGTCATGATCAAATCTGCGAACTCGTCCACTACCAGTACAATATAAGGTAAGTAACGGTGTCCGTTTTCAGGATTTAATTTTCTTTCTGCAAATTTCTTATTGTATTCTTTTAAGTTTTTACAGAACGCATTTTTAAGAAGATCATATCGAGTGTCCATCTCAATACAAAGAGAGTTCAGAGTATTGATTACTTTATTGGTATCTGTAATGATTGCTTCTTCAGCATCCGGCAGTTTGGCTAAATAATGTCTTTCAATTTTTGAGTATAATGAAAGCTCTACTTTTTTAGGATCCACCATGATGAACTTCAGTTCACTTGGATGTTTTTTGTAAAGAAGGGAAGTAAGGATAGCATTAATTCCTACAGATTTACCCTGACCTGTTGCTCCGGCCATCAATAAGTGAGGCATCTTTGAAAGGTCGGCCATGAAAACTTCGTTAGAGATCGTTTTTCCGAAAACTACCGGAAGATCCATGTCGGTATTCTGGAATTTCTGAGAAGCAATCACAGAACGCATAGAAACCATCGTAGGATTTTTTCTTGGTACTTCAATACCGATTGTCCCTTTTCCAGGCATTGGTGCAATAATCCTGATTCCTAAAGCGGAAAGGTTCAGTGCAATATCATCCTGCAGTTTTTTAATCGCAGAAACCCTGATTCCTGCTTCCGGTACAATTTCGTACAAGGTAACAGTAGGGCCAATCGTTGCCTTGATCTCTGCAATTCCTACGTTGAAATTCTTCAGAAGCCCAACGATTTTATTTTTATTTTCTTCTAATTCTTCTTTATTGATAGAAATTTCTTCGCTACCATAATCTTTCAGTAATTCTACAGGCGGCATTTGGAATTTGGCCAGATCCAGTTTGTGATCATACAAACCATGTCTTTCTATAAGTTCCTGAGACTTTTTATCACCATCATCCATAATATCGATTACAGGAGCTACTTCTATATTGAATTTAATATCTTCCTGTGCAGGCGCTGTGGTTACAGCAGGAGATGGAGCAGAGGGTCTGATATCAAATGCTTCTTCCGGAGTAGATACCGGAACAATGGGTTTTGCAGAAAGATGTACACTTACCGGTTGGGTAACCTCTCTTGGCTCCGCTTCAAAAGAAGTGTGGTTGGGAGTGGTAATGGTTTCTATATTGGTGGAAACCGGAACTTCTGGAAATCCTTTCGGAATGCTTACAGGTTCTGGTTCTTTCATGGTATTGATCGCATGATTGGAAGTACCGTTGGTAATATCGCTTACCGTAACGCGGGGTGCAGCGGTCTCTTCAATTTCCTCAGCTTCTTCTTTCAATTCCTCATCTGCCTCGAAATCATCATCAGAGTCCGGAATCATTGATTTTACTTTTCCAATAGTATTTTCATTGATTTTATTCAGCTTTGCTTTGATAGAACTTGGACGAAGATTAAATTCAAGAATAAAATATAAAATGATACTTGATGCCAATACAGTCCACAGACCTACTGTTCCGATAATTGCATTAAGATAATCCATGATCTGAAATCCATACACACCTCCTAAAACACCCTGTCCTTTGGTAAGGGCTCCCATAAATATCGGAAGCCAGCAAATAAAAAACAAAGAGTGCCCGAAGGTTTTCCATGGTTTGAAGATTTTCTTCTTAAGGATCAGCGTACCGATTACAAGCAATAGAAATGCAATGATAAATGAAGCAATACCAATACTGTCGAAAATGAAAATATTCCCCAGCCAATCACCTGCCTTGCCAAAAATATTTGAAGATTTTATGCTCTTGTCCAACATCGTTCCGGCCTGGCTTTGATCAGCTTTCCAGTTCATTAAATACGAAATGAATGAGAATGCAAGAACAGCCGATAAAAGTATAAAAGTAAGCCCGGAAAAAATGCGGGGCTTAGATAAAATTTTGCCTGTTTCAGGCGATTCAGTCTGTTTTTTTTGTGTCTTTTTGTCCATAATATCAATGTCGCAAATTTAATGTTTTTTCAACACTAAAAGAATCTTTTTTCTCCAAAAAATATTTTGAAAATCCCGCTTCTTACAACGATTATTTAAAATTTGATTAAAAAATATTGTTCACAATTATAAAATAAAAATAGGGCTATTTTTTTTGTTAATGCAAATCTGATGCTGTTAAATTATATTAACTCATCGTATTTGTTTTTCTTTAAAAAAGATAATACAATTTCTGATTTAAATATATAGAAATGAAAAGGAAAAAAATAATAATAATTTTAAAAAATCTGATTAATATTATAAAATACTATCTGCCTTTTTATTGGTAAATAAATAATATTTTAATTTAAAAATGGAAATTATTAACCTTTTTAAGTCTTTTTGAGGTGATTTATTGAAAAAACATGGTATATATTCACAATATATGTTAAAGATACAAATGGTTTTTTTGTGTAAAAATCTATACCCGGGATGATCTGCTAATACGGTAAGCAAAAGTATGGCCATGTTTGGCGGCTTAAAGTGGAGCTAATGGAAATAATGCGAGAGTAGGATTGATGAAAATACAGACCGGAGGATTTTTCTTCCGGTTTTTATTTTCTGGGAAAGCATTTTTTGAACTAGTTCAAAGGTCAGGATTGGAAACAACTATAATTTTGTTTCAGAAAATTTTACACATGGAAAACCGATTCAAAACTATTCTGACCTTAGGTCTGATATTTATTTCACTCATTACAATGAACGCACAAAAACAAAGAATGGAAAACACAGCATTATTAATTATCGATGTACAGAATGATTATTTTCCGGGAGGAAAAATGACATTAGAAAAAGCAGAGCAGGCCGGAGAAAATACCAGAAAAATTTTAGAATATTTCAGGAGTAATCATCTTCCGGTGATTCATATCAAACATATTTCAACAAATGAAGGAGCTGTTTTTTTTCTTCCTGATACGGATGGAGCTAAAATTCATCGATCAGTTTTGCCAAGGGAGGACGAAAAGATAATAACCAAACATTTTCCCAACAGTTTCCGGGAAACGGATCTCATGGATGAGCTTCAGTCAAAGAAAATCAAAAACCTTGTAATTACAGGGATGATGACCGATGTTTGTGTAGAGGCAACTACCAGAGCTGCTTTTGACTTTGGGTTTAATAACACCATTATTGGAGATGCTACAGCAACCAGAAACCGTGAGCTGAATGGGGAAGTGGTAAAGGCAGCAGAAGTTCAAAAGTCTTTTTTAGCAGGAATTTCTGCTCTTGGAAATCTTTATACCCGTGTCATAAATACAAAAGAATTTTTAAGTAATTAGGCTTCAAAGTGAGCATGCTTTGGATACGCAAGGGCACAAAATGATATTTGAAATTATGCGATAAGGTGCAAGGATTTTATCTCCAATAAAATTTAAAACAGGTCCTCCTGCTGAAAATTTTCGATTTTCTTGCGTTTTAAAATAAAACAAAATGTCTAATAAAACTTAGCACTTTTGCATTTACCCAACAAAAAATTGAAGTTCCATTGCCTGGAAACAAAAATAACTTAACAGATATTAGTAGGTAAAGGTGTCAATAATTTGATACCTTTATTTTGTTTAAATATTATGATGTCCGATCTCCTCTATAAAAATATCAGTAATTATGTAAGTCTTTCCGAAGAAGATTTCAGCAGGTTTATAAAGCCTTTTGAATACAGAAGATTTAAAAAGAAAGAAGTGGTTCTCAAAGAAGGCGGCTATTGTATTTTTGAAGGATTTGTTCTGAACGGCTGTTTTAAAATCTACTATCTGAACGAAAACGGATTTGAACAGACTTTGTATTTTGCAGTAGAAGGATGGTGGATTACTGATATAGACAGCCTTATCAACAACGTGCCGAGTATCCTGAATATTGAAGCTCTTGAAGACAGCGAAGTTTTGATGATCTCTAAAACAGACAAAGAACATCTTTATGAAACAATGCCGCAAATAGAAAAACTTTTCAGAATCATGAACCAGAAATCTTCTGTGGCACTTCAAAGGAGAATTCTTTCTTTGACAGGGAAAACAGCCGATAAGCGCTATCTTGAATTCCTTGAAAAGTATCCGGGGCTCGAGCAGAAACTTACCCAACAGCAGGTGGCATCCTATCTGGGAATTACTCATGAATTTTTGAGTAAAATCAGGAAGAAAATGTCATTGTAAAAATAAGTATATTGCTGCAGATTTCTATCATATAAGAGTTTGCATTCAATATGACAAAGAATCTTATTAATAACCAATTGAACTTTTTAAATGGAATTATTGGGTGTACCCGGAATTTTTATTTTCTGCTTTTTTCTAGTAATGAGACCTTTAACGGTTTTTTTTCATGAAATGGGACATGCTGTTACCGTTTGGCTGATGACAAGAAAAAAAGTACACGTCTTTATTGGTTCTTACGGAAATAAGGATAACAGTTTTCTCATCAATTTCAAAGATTTTTCTTTTTATATTTTTAAAAATCCTCTTAAATGGGGAAGAGGGATGTGTGAAAGTGAAGAAAAAAGATTTTCTGTCAACAGGCATATTTTATATGTATTCGGAGGACCGGCTGCTTCTTTATTATTAGCGCTGTTCTCTTATTTCATGATTTCAAATACTCAATTTCTTACTTTATTTTTCATCGTCTTAATGGTTTCTTCAGCAATTGATTTTTTAATTAATATTTTTCCGAGCCAAAAAACTGTTTATATAAGTGATGGAAGATCAATCTTTAATGACGGAAAAGCTATTATCAACCTTATCCGTCAGAGAAAACTGCCTAAAGAATATAGAGAAGGAATCTATAAATTTAACGAAAAGAAGTATCCTGAAGCAGCATCAATTTTTGACCGCTTACTGCAGGAGTCAAAAAACCTTGATATTTACAGGATGGCAATAGCATCTCATCTTAATGCTAAGAACTTTGAAAAAGCAAAAAAAGCAGCCATTGTATTCAAAGAAAATAATTCTTCTATGACTGCAGATGACTGGACAAATTTTGCATTGACTTTTACTGAAACAGGAGCGTTGGAAGAAGCTCTTGAATATTATGATAAAGCCTTAAAAATAAATCCTAACCATAAATTTGCTTTAAATAATAAAGGTTATACTTTAATTCTCCTTGAAAAATATGAAGATTCTATCCCTTTATTAACCAAAGCCATTTCAGTGGATAAAAAATTTTTTTACTCCTATAATAACCGCGGACTTGCAAAAATTAATTTGGATCTCTATGAAGAAGGGCGTAAGGATATTGAAGATTCTTTACAACTCGATTCTCAAAATGCCGATGCATACAAAAATTTAGGAATTTATCATATGAGGAAAATGGAGTATCAGGAAGCATTGGATTTGTTTTTAAAAGCGAAAAAAATAGATGAATCGCTCCCCACGGTTGATCAATTAATTACCGACATAAAATCAAAAATAGAGGTAAATCACAGGTTGGAGGTGTAATGCGTTTTACATCAGTGGGTTATATTGAAAACGTGAGAGTGGATATAGAGTTTCTCAATCACCCGGATAGGTAATATGAATCCGAATTTCTGTGTTTTTAAAAATTGAATTTTTCTTATTGTTTTCAGGCTTATTAAGAATGTTTCAAAATAAGCAAAACGGAGGCCAAAGTGACAAAAAACAGCTTTTTTTAAGCTCTTTATGGTTTATCATGCTTATTTTTGCATGTCAAGTACAATTAAATCATGAAGAAGCTCCAAGATATTCTTATCTCAACCAGGACAATGGCTGTATTGTTGCTGGTGTACGCATTTGCAATGGCTTATGCAACGTTCTTAGAAAACGACTACGGAACTCCTACAGCAAAAGCACTAATTTATGAGGCCAAAT
>JASLCD010000288.1 GCA_030146295.1 Chryseobacterium sp. | reverse complement strand
ATAGCTGGAAGGATTTATTAAACCCTGAGTTTTATATTAAAATGGGAGGGTTTTGGCTTATTTTATTCATTGTTTTTGCTGAAACAGGTCTTTTTGTAGGATTTTTCCTGCCTGGAGACTCCCTTTTATTTGTTTCAGGGATTTATGCTGTTGAAATCATCAAAGAGACTTTCGGCTCTACAGGGAGCGATTTCTTAGATACCACCTTATTGGCTTCAGGAGTAGCTCTTGCCGCTATCATAGGAAATGAAGTAGGATATTATTTTGGAAGAAAAGCAGGTCCTGCTTTATATAAGAGGCCAGATTCAATGCTTTTCAAGAAAAAGTATCTTTATCAGGCTCATGATTTCTTTGAAAAACACGGAGCATTAGCTATTATTATGGCCAGATTTTTACCAGTGGTAAGAACTTTTACTCCTATAGTAGCAGGAATTGTGAAGATGGATAAAAAGGAATTTTTAAGAGATAATATTATTGGTGCCGTGCTATGGTCATTCATTTTGATCTTTGCCGGACATTATCTGGACAAGCTGTTTATGGAACAGTTTGGAATCAACTTAAAAGAAAAACTGGAATACATTATTATCGTCATTGTATTGGTAACAACTCTTCCGGTAATCTTCAAGTTTGTATTTGGAAAGAAAGAAGATTTTTCTAAATATGAGGATAAGGATTTTGAATAAATGAAGAAATTCAATCAACAATATAGAGCCGTCTCAATAGTGAGATGGCTTTTTTTTATAAGAAATGTTTTTACCACGCAAAGCTCAAAAAGTTATGATGATGATCTGTTACTTTTCGTTCCCATTAAAATTCTTTTGAGACCACAGTGTTTTAAATATATCTGCCAGCAAAAATTGTTTTTATACTGGATGTTTAAAAGATTCTTATGAACGAATTGTTTAAAATAGTTGTTTAATTATTTATTCTTTGTGCTAAAGAGATAACTATTTTTTGATCCATTCCAGAATGTTGGGATAGATAATACTGTCCCTTTTTCTTTTACTGAAGAACCTTGGAGCATGGCCTGCCCCTTTCATGAAAATAAACTTGTGCGGAACATTCAAATGGGTAAGGGCTGAGTCCATAGCAATTCCCTGATGCTGATTGACCAGAAAGTCATTGTTACCCTGGAAGAGTAAAGTAGGGACATTCGTAATATTGGCTATAGGGCTGGCTTCCTTAAAAGCTTCTGCTACATTTTTACGGTCAAATTTAGTACCTACCACCTTTTGAAAAGTAGGAGATGTATATTTTGAATAAAAAGATTTTAAATATTCCGAACTGTAAAAATCCGTAGGTCCGCTTAGAGAAATAATCTTTTTGATCTGATCGGAATGCTGATATCCGTAAAGCAATGCCAGATGCGCACCGGCACTCTCTCCCAGAAGAATATAATTATTAGGCTGAAGTTCTGCTTTTTCTGCTAAAGAATTGAATTTTTCAATCGCCATGCCAATATCTTCAAGCTGTTGCTTATACGTGATTTTTTCCTTTGCAGAAACCAACCGGTAGTTTATATTGATACTTGGAATTCTGTTTTCAAAAAGCATTTTCTGAACCTGAATCATATGCTCTTTTTTTCCTAAAGTCCAGGCTCCGCCATGAACGATAAGAACCACAGGGGAATCTTCAGCATACTCTTTGGGGAGAAAGACATCCATTTTCTGTCTTTTATGCTCACCATATTTCAAATTATAAATTTTCTGCTGGCCTCCGGGACCTACCCAGACTCTGAATTTGGTATTGCAGGACTGCAGGACGAAACCAATGCATCCCATAACGAAAAAATGATACCTGAGAATGAGCCTTTTCATTAATTAAATTTACTAAAAAATTATAGCTTTTCGGCGGTCTTTGATGAAAGGCCTTTTTTGATTGTAATAATATCCTTTTCTCCCTTTTTGAAAATGAAAGAAATCTCAGTATCATCGTCCTGAAGGAAAAATGTATCCTCTTTTTCAGCCAACATTTCTACCTTGGGATCTTTATTGTTTTGAATAAAAAGCTGATTGTTTTCGTACAGAATATGGATAATGTTATCTTCAGAAAGTTCATAATCACCCACGTATTTTTTTAGGGCATCAGCACTCAGCAGTATTTCTTTTTTCGGTTGTGGAAGAGTATATGGTTGTTCTAAGAGAGCTGCTAAAATGGTGTTTCCGGCTTTCTCCAGCTTCTTACTTGTGATATTGTTCAGAAGGATAATGCAGAGATCTTCCTCAGGAAGCATTGCAAAATAACTTGTGGAACCCTCTATATTTCCGCCATGGTTAATGAGCTTTTTTCCATAAAGGTCATCAATGAACCAACCATAGCCATAACCGCTTAAATAAGGCGTGGTAGCTTTTTTAAATGCTTCTTTAGAAACAATTTTAAAATCTCTCAATCCTGTATAGTAATTGTACAGATCTTCAGCAGTGCTGTATATTTGTCCCGCAGGACCGGTTAATGTAGAATTCCAGACTTCGGTTTTCTCCTGTTTTGTTTTCGAAATATAAGAATAGGGAACCGTTTTGTACGGACTTTCCAGAGCCATATAGTTGAAGCCGGTATGAGTCATCTTTAAAGGATTTAAAATGATTTTCTTTACTGCATCCTCATAAGAAAGTCCCGTTATTTTTTCGATGATGAGTCCCAATAAAATGTATCCCGAATTGGTATACGAAAATTGAGTGCCGGGTTCAAAATCCAGAGGTTCATTTTTAAAAAAAGAAAGCTCTTTATTTTTGGTTATCGATTTTCCGGTGTGAAGCAGGTTGAAATACTTTTTATTTCGCAAGACTTCATAGATTCCCGACGTGTGGGTAAGGAGATGTTCAATAGTGATTTCATTTCCTCTGGGGTAATCAGCAATAAACTTTGAGATAGGATCTTTAACAGAAAGTTTTCCCTCTTCCGCAAGCTTTACAATGATCAGGGCAGTGAAAGATTTAGTTAAAGAAGCAATCTGATACACCCCTTTGTCCTGATTGGGAATCTTCTTTTCGGCATTTTGCCAGCCGTATGATTTTTCAAAAATATTTTTATGCTGATAATGAATCAAAGCAGTACCGTTAAACTTATTAATAGCAGCATATGCTTTTATAATGCTGTCTATTTCCTGTTTTTTCTTTTCCTGATGAATGCTGAGATGAGTTTGATTCTGAGCTTTTATAGTGGAACAGAATACACTGAACAGACAAAAAAGACATGGTAAGGTTAAAATATAAAATTGGCGTCGCATAATCAGGTTTTGAATACGGTTAAAATTAAGCAGAATTTGGTTGACATTGACAGGATATACATAATCAGGATCATTACCCGCACCATATGAATTGAGGATTCATTAAAAATCAGCAGGTATTCCGGGCATTATTTAGAAGATTACAGATTTTCAGCATAGCGGCTCAAAGAATTATTGTATCTGGGCAAATGTTTTGATATTGCTTTCAATGCTAAAGACAGTGCCTCTTTGTGTTCTCCAGCTGAAGAAAGTGACAGTGCTAAAAAAGAATCTACCGCATCATTCAGTTCATCAGAATAATTTGCTTTTTCTTCTCTTAAAATAAGGATACTTTCTTCTATTTTTCCATTATTTCGTAAGGTGCTGGCCAGCTGGATTCTTGCTCTTCTTCTCCTCAAACCTGTTAATCCCTTATCCAATGCAGATCTGTACAAAGGCTCCGCTTCCTTTTCATGTCCGGTGGAATCAAAAGCACAGGCTCTTTCAAAATCAGCAATAGCTCGTGAATCCGCAGCTGTAAGTAATTCTACATGATCTTTGATGTGCTGAATAAACTCTTCACTGCTTATTGTTCCAAGTTTCAGCCATATACTTTGCAATTGGGCTTCCCAGTTTTGATCCATCGGATAGATTTTAAACAAAGATAAAATATTGAATGTGAAGTATTCCTTTATTATTCTGATAATTCTTAAAATTATTCTCAGATTATGAATCCAAAAACGGAATTAAATATTTATTTTTGCTGAACTTAACAAAGATTAAAAAAATATTAAAATATGGCATCAGGCTTTTTTGCAATTTTAGATGATATTGCAGCGTTGATGGATGATGTAGCAGTTACCAGTAAGGTTGCTACCCAAAAGACAGCAGGAATTTTAGGAGATGACCTGGCCGTAAATGCAGAAAAAGCTACAGGCTTTCTTTCCTCCAGAGAAATTCCGGTTTTATGGGCAATTACAAAAGGATCTTTTATCAACAAACTGATCATTTTGCCTATTGTTTTTTTACTCAACTGGTTGTATGCTCCGGCTATTAATTATGTATTGATCCTTGGAGGATTCTATCTGGCTTTTGAAGGCGTTGAAAAAGTAATAGAATTTCTTTTTCACCGTGACAAAAAGGGACATGAAGTTATAGAGGAAATTACTGAGGACGAAAAAAGTGCTGAACAAATTGAAAAAGAGAAAGTAAAATCGGCAATTACAACGGATTTTATTTTATCAATCGAGATTGTTATTATTGCTTTAGGAACTGTATTGGAAGAAAGCCATCCTTTCATTACGCAGATTTTAGTAACGAGCTTGGTTGCATTTATTGCTACTGTTGGCGTGTACGGAATTGTGGCTTTGATTGTAAGAATGGATGATGCAGGATTTAAATTAATAAAGAAAAGCAACGATAAAGGTTTTTTCGGGAGGCTGGGGCACATATTAGTGAAGGCTTTACCTATTGTTATTAAGATATTAGGAGTAGTCGGAACAATTGCTTTAATAATGGTTGCTGGTGGAATTTTTCTACATAGAGTGGAATTTCTTCATGGCATACTTCCCACTTGGCCGGATGTTTTGAAAGAGCTTACGCTTGGAATTGCTGGGGGATTGGCAGCGGTTGCTGTCTTCACTTTAGGAAAAGGAATCTATTCTTTAGCGACAAAAAAATAAAACAGAATTAGAATTAAATAACCAAAAAATCCTGTATTCAATAGAGTACAGGATTTTTTATGTTTTGATTCAGATGTAATTTTTAAATCTCAAACTTTAAATAAAAAAAGAGACTTGTAAAAAGTCTCTTTTTTTATATTAATTGAATAAATCTTTTACTTTATCAAAAAAAGTTTTTTCCTTTCCGGATGGTTCTGCAAC
>JASLCD010000285.1 GCA_030146295.1 Chryseobacterium sp. | reverse complement strand
TTCGGTGTGCAAATATAATGAATTTTTAAATACCAAAAACTTTTTATTAAAAAAACTTTCAATATTATCATCCAATGAAGGACAAACCTTATATTTCAACGTATTGAGACTGCAAATTTACACAAATTTCTTAATTGAAAAAAATCCTTAGAAACGTTTTATTAAAAATATAAACTATCTTATTAATTATGAATGCAATAAGCAGTCAAAAAATAACCAATAAGTATATCAGCAAATCCATCTTTCTATTTTTTTCGTAGATAATAAGAAGAACAAAAAAAATTAATATTATGAAAAAACTATTACCCATCTGTCTGGTTATTTTTACCATTATGACCTTGTTTTCATGTGATAATTCTGACGAAAACAGCAATCTGCCAGAAAATATACCTCAAGGTCCGGATCTTATGGTGTATGGAATAACTGCAATGAACGAGCTTGTTTACTTTAATTCTAATAATCCCAAAGTTTTTTCTTCAAAAGCTGCCGTGACAGGAGTTTCTTCAGGAGAAAAGTTATTAAGTATTGATTTCAGACCTGCAACAGGAGAGCTGTATGCATTATCCAATGCCAGTAAATTGTATATTATCAACCCATCCAATGCTTCGGCAAGAGTGGTAAACTCAACACCATTCGCTCCTTTAATTTCCGGAACAATAGCTTCTATTGATTTCAATCCTACCGTCGACAGAATTCGTATGGTAAGCAATACGGGACAAAATCTACGTTTACATCCTGAAACCGGTGCCGTAGCCGCAACTGATTCTAATATTAACGGAACAGGAACTCCCTCGATAACAGGACTGGCCTATACAAACAGTAAAGCTGGTGCATCCACCACTATTTTATATGATATTGATCCGGCAGCTGGAAAATTATTTAAGCAAGATCCTCCCAACAACGGAACTTTAGTAGAAGTTGGCAGTTTAGGAGCTACTTTTACCGGACAGGCGGCACTAGATATCAGATATGATAACAGTACCGCTTTATTGGCTTTAAATGAAAAGCTTCATACTCTGGATCTGAATAATGGCAAAGCAACTTATATCGGTTCTCTTCAACAGCCTATTATTGATTTGGCAATCCCTACTGAAAGTGTAGCTTATGCTATCGACAATTCGAATATGCTTCAGATATTTAACCTCAACAATCCAATGCCTGTTTCAAAAGCTGTAACGGGACTACAGAGCGGAGAGAATATTTTAGGAATAGATTTCCGTCCTGTCAACGGACAATTGTATGCTTTGGGAAGTTCGAGCAGAATTTATACTATCAATTTAGGGACCGGAGCTGCTGCCATGGTGGGAAGCGTTCCTTTTTCAACGTTACTTGCAGGCACTGATTTCGGATTTGATTTTAACCCAACCGTAGACAGAATAAGAGTGGTGAGCAATACGGGGCAGAACCTTCGGATCAATCCTAATGATGGAACGGTAGCTGCTGTAGATACTGTATTAAATCCTGGAAGCCCCATGGTAAGTGCAGCAGCATATACTAACAATGTTGCAGGAGCTACTGCTACTACTTTATTTGTTATTGATCATAATACAGATAAATTATATCAGCAAAACCCACCCAATAACGGAACTTTAGTAGAGACAGGGTCTTTGGGGATCAATATTACGAATGCTAATGGTTTTGATATTGGAAGCATGAGCCAAAAAGCCTATTTAATGGCAACGGTAGGTTCATCAACAAAAATTTACACCATTAATACAACAACAGGGGCGGCAACTTCAGTTTCCGATTATCCGAATACTGTAAAAGCCTTTACTGTTGGATTAGGATTTTAAACTCATCTATTTTATTTCAATAATGCAGAAGCGCGGAAAACTTTGTTTTCCGCGCTTCTTACTAATATAAATGAAAGAAAAATTACATATGGCTGAGCTTTTTTGTTCTGTTGAATATCCAGAAAATAATAGGGAAAATAAGCAATGTGAGTACAGTAGCTGTAATCAGACCACCAATAATGACAATTGCCAGAGGTTTTTGAGATTCTGATCCGATTCCTGTAGACAATGCTGCCGGCATAAGCCCGATAGAAGCCATAAGCGCTGTCATAATTACAGGTCTGGTTCTGGATTTTACTCCATTTAATATTGCTGAATCTATATCAAGACCGTCTTTTACATTCTGATGAAATTCTGTGATAAGAATGACCCCGTTCTGGATACAAATTCCCAGAAGGGCAATCATACCTACTCCGGCAGAAATCCCAAAATTGATTCCGGTAACATGCAATGCAATGATTCCTCCTATTAAAGCAAAAGGTACATTGGCCAATACAAGAAGAGAATCCTTCATATTCCCAAACAGGATAAACAACAGGAAGAAAATCATCACAATACTCACGGGTACTACCTGTGCCAGTCTGTGAGAGGCCCGTTGCTGATTTTCAAACTGACCGGTCCAACCTATGGAATAACCGTCCGGAAGGTCAACCGTTTCAACTTTTTTCTGGGCATCAGCAATGGTACTTCCCAAATCTCTGTCACGGATTGAGAATTTTACTCCAATATATCGTTTGATATTGTCCCGATAAATAAATGCAGCCCCGTTATCTTTAACAATGGTACTTATTTCTTTTAAAGGAATCTTTGCTCCGTCCTGCGTAGGAACCATCAACGCTGCAATATCATTCTCATTGGTCCTGTATTCCTGAGAATAACGCAGACGGATCGGGAATTTTCTTTCGCCATCAAACATTTCCGAAGCCGTTTTTCCACCAAAAGCCATTTCCAGCACAGCTTGTGCATCTGCCGGCATTACACCATAAGCTGCCATTTTATCTCTGTCCAGTACAACACTTACTTCCGGCTGACCTATATTTTTAATAATTCCGGGGTCTTTTACCCCTTCTACATCTTTAATTTTTAATACAACTTCATTGGCTAATTTATCCAGGGTTTCCAGGTTATCGCCATAGATTTTGATTCCGTTTTCCGCTTTAAACCCTGCTACAGCTTCTGCTACATTATCCGAAATCGGCTGGGAATAATTGAAAGTAATCCCCTGGTAGCTTCTGAGCTTTTTATCAATTTCATTAATCAGTTCATCATAGGTGATCTTACGCTTCCATTCTTCTCTTGGCTTAAGGTTCACAGCAAACTGTACGAATCCAAATCCATTAGGGTCCGTTCCGTCATTACTTCTCCCTGTCTGTGCAAGCACATCTGTAACTTCGGAAAAACTCATAATATCTTTCTTTAAAAGATCTGCTGTTTTCAGAGATTCTTTTAATGAGGAGCTCATTGGCATCTCAGCTGTGATCCAAAGTGAACCTTCATTCAGCTGAGGAAGGAATTCTGTTCCTAAAAATTTACCGGAAAACAGAGTGACTGCCAGGAAAGAGATGGCAACGATCATACTCGTTTTTTTATGTTTAAATGTCAAATTAAACCCTTTCAAAACGATTCGATCCCAGAAATTAACAAATGGGTTATTTTTTTCTCTTACATTTTTATTTAAAAGAATATGGGAAAGAACAGGGACAAGGGTTAACGTAAATATTAACGCTCCAATTAATGCAAAACCTAGTGTAAAAGCCAAAGGAGAGAACATCTTTCCTTCTACTTTCTGAAATGAGAATATAGGAATCAGGGAGGTAATGATAATTAATTTTGAAAAGAAGATCGCTTTTCCCAATCCGGTTCCTGTCTGCTTAATCCAGCCTCCTTTTGCGAGTTTATTAAACTTCTCTGTTCCATACCGGTGTGCCTTATGATCGAGCATTACGAAGAGTCCTTCTACCATGACGACGGCTCCGTCTATGATAATCCCGAAGTCTACCGCTCCTAATGAAAGCAGATTGGCACTCATTCCGGCCAGCTTTAGACATAAAAATGCAAAAAGTAAGGATAGAGGAATAATGATGGAAACAATCAATGTTGTTCTCCAGTCGGCCATAAAGATCAGAACGATTACCGTTACCAGTACAATTCCTTCAATAAGATTGTGCATTACGGTATGGGTGGTAAAATCCATCAGATTGTCACGATCATAGAAAGTAACCATCTTAACATCCTTTGGAAGAACTTTTTCATTAAGTTCTTTAATTTTAGCCTTCACGCCTACCAGGACTTCTCTTGGGTTCTCTCCTTTTCTCATTACAACGATTCCTTCTACCGTATCATCATGCTGATTCAGGGCAGCCTGCCCTACTCTAGGCATGGAACTTTCATGAACTTCGGCTACATTTTTTACCAGAACAGGGTTTCCGCTATCATTCTGAATGGTAATATTTCCGATATCGGCTACAGATTTTACCAAACCAATCCCTCTTACCACATAGGCCTGTCCATTTTTTTCAATGACATCTCCTCCTACATTCAGGTTACTCTTGGTAAC
Source organism: Chryseobacterium sp. (assembly GCA_030146295.1). Lineage (GTDB taxonomy): Bacteria > Bacteroidota > Bacteroidia > Flavobacteriales > Weeksellaceae > Chryseobacterium. The sequence continues at coordinate 333 of JASLCD010000285.1, read as the reverse complement.
GGCATCATATACCTGAAGCGGTGTCAGATTGTACTTATCCAAGGCTCTCGGGTCTATACTTAGTTCAAATACTTTATCCTGACCTCCGAAAACGTTGATATCAGCTACTCCTGGAACACCTCTTAAAGCACGGTCTATGACCCAGTTTTGCAGGGTAAGCAGTGCTCGGGAATCTTTGGTTTTACTTTCCAGTGTATATCTGAAAATCTCCCCGGTTGGCCCGTAGGGTGGCTGTACTTCAGGATCTACCTCATCAGGAAGATTAATGGTTCTTAATTGGTTGTTGACCTGATTTCTGGCAAAAGTATCGTCCACCCCATCGTCAAACAGAAT
>JASLCD010000265.1 GCA_030146295.1 Chryseobacterium sp. | reverse complement strand
TTCTCCGCTAGCTGTTTTTCTACCGTTAAATTTATCGTGGTAGTACGATGCATAACTTGTTTTTTTCGCATCTAGGGCATTACTCGTAAAAGAGTAAACACCTAAGGTTGAAATCATCATTATGATTACGAGAATGAATCTTTTCATCATCTTGAACTTTTATTGGTTTTTGACGGAGCAAAAGTATCAGGAATCTTTATAAAACCCTACTCTATATGTTAAAAACAGTTAATAAAATATTAATAAAATGTTAAACAACTCCGCAACCCCTTATGAATAGGGACTTTAGACTACACTGTTAAAAAGTGTTAAAAAAACACCTTAAAAGTTAACATAATTAACTAATTCGTGCATAATTTAAAATTTACAATTTCAAAACCAATTGAAATTCAATGAATTACAAAATTAATAAAGTTAAAATGAAATAAGAAAATCGATCTTAAAAAAATTAAAGTCTTAAGAACCGGATTCCGGAAAATCTTTCTGACAGAACACCTCTGCCCCTATAAAGCAAGATACCTGAACTATTTTTTAACACCTTTTTATTTTGTTAAAATCTATACTCTGATCCGTTATTCGACAAATAGCCGCCTCAACTCTTCAAAAATAAAAACGTGATGATTTCATAACCCGAAAAATAAATGAACGTAAATCTTCTAAAAAAGAAAAAACCAATGATCTCTCATTGGTTTTATATGTAATTAAATTAAGTCTTATTTTAAATATTCCAATACATAATCATATGTACCGTTAGGATACACTACAGACATGCTAGGAGATCCTGTAATAGCATTTCCTGGAGTTGTAACCGGGTTAAAAGAATATAAACTTCTATCATAAACAGTGTTTGTACCTGCTTTATAGATTGTAATACCATACATAGTAGTCATTCCTGTAGGAGCTGGAATATTAACTGCTGTAGAAGTACCACTTGCAGTGAAAGTTCCTTTGATAGCATAAAGCTGCTTATCAACACCCGGGCTTACATTAATAATAGTATTTGTTGTTGTTTCAGCTGTTCCTACAGTTACTTTAGGTGAAGTTGAAAGCGATACCCATCTACCAGTAGAAGTAGCAAAAGCATTTGCTGTTCCACCCGTTGGATTAGAGAAATAATAGTATCCTGGAGCAACCGTAGTTGCAATACCAGAAACAGTAGTTCCTGAAGCGGTATTATAAACAATCATACCATCATAAGCTGTTGGGAAGTTATCTTCATCAGTAACAGGAGTTGCAAATGTAAAGGTTGTAAGGTTTGTTCTTGGGAACACAAGCCCTTTTCCGTCATTAGCACTATCCGTAAACCCTCCGGCACTTCCTGATGCATCTAAAAATGCACCTTGCCCGTTTATATTACCACTGGCAAAACCATTTGTTCTAACCTGTGCGTTTGTATATTGAAACATTGCCAAAGAAGAGGCAAGAACTAATAATATTTTTTTATTCATGACTAAATCTGTGTAAAAATTAATAATTATTGAGCTGAATATGACTGCCAAGCAGTTCCATCATAAACAAAACCAAGACCTCTTCCGTTAAGACTCATCGAGTTTACTGAAGCTGCACTTACACCGTTTACAGTAAGAGTACCTCCTCCTACTTTTACAAGAGTAACAGTTTTTCCTTTTGTAGCTGCACTTACAGGGATTGTAGATAAATCAGCATTGGTTGTAAGAAATACATAACCATTGATATCTGCTGCAGATAAATCTGTTCCTGTAGCTGAAGTTCTTACAGTAGGAACAACAGGTGTTACTACACCTCCACCACCTACACTAATCCAAGTGTTGGAAGTTTGGCCATCATAGTAGTAAAAACCTACGGCTGTAACGTTTGTTGTTTTAGGAGTTGCTGTACCATCAATCGTTGTCACGAAAGCAAGCGCTCCATTTTGAGCTGCAGTATAAGCAGCATCTTTAGCTAATAATTGTGCTCTTGTCATACGAGGGACTAATAAGGCATCAGGTCTTGCATTATCCGCAGTGTTTGCAGCTACGTCTAAAGTTGCGGCAGGTGTGGTTGTGTTAATCCCCACTCGCCCCTGCTGAGCCTTAGAAAGGGCCGAAAGGCCAACAAGCATAATTGCTGTTAATAAAAATTTTTTCATAAGTTTTTAAAGATTTTTAATTACATTTTTTTTCATCAATATTTTCAAAAAGAGAAAACGCATCCCAACTTGTGAATATTATATTGAAACTAATTGGTTAAAAATATTATTTTAATTGAATTTTAGCTTCATTTTAATGATTAACTTATTGAAAGCATATTATTTAAAAATATTGCTTCTTGCGCAAATTTAAGACATAATTTTCAAATTTATATACTTTATAAAAGAAAATTAAAAAATCTTAATTATGCAAAACAATAACAAACTGATTATCAATAAAATAAAAACAGACTACCGAGAAAATTCTACGTTAATTTTCGTTAATAATTTACTTACACAAATCTTATTTTCAATTGATTAGTAAGCATTTAGCTAGACTAATTCTCCATATAAATCAAACTCTTCTGCTGAAGTAATTTTAACCTCTGCAAATTCGCCTATAGAGATATAAGTATCTTCGGCTGAAACCAACACTGTATTGTCCACATCTGGTGAATCATACTCTGTTCTTCCGATAAAATAATTACCTTCTTTACGGTCAAAAATACATCTGAATATTTTACCTATTTTTTCCTGATTCTTTTCCCACGAAATCTGAGACTGCAATTCCATGATTTCTTCTACTCTCGCTTCTTTTACTTCCTGTGGAATATCATCTTCCAACACATAAGCGGTAGTATTTTCTTCATGAGAATAGGTAAAGCATCCTAATCTGTCAAACTTCTGTTCTCTCACCCAGTCTTTAAGTTCCTGGAATCTTTCTTCTGTTTCACCAGGATATCCAACGATAAGGGTTGTTCTGATCGCCATATCCGGCACCTTTTCTCTGAATTTCCCTAAAAGAGCATCTGTTTTCTCATGGGTAGTACCTCTTTTCATTGATTTCAACAAATCGGAATTGATGTGCTGAAGAGGGATATCTATATAGTTACAAACTTTAGGTTCTTCACGGATAATGTCAAGGACATCTTCCGGGAAACCGCTTGGGAAAGCATAATGAAGACGAATCCATTCTACTCCTTCCACCTTCACCAATTCTTTTAAAAGATCTCCTAATGCTCTCTTTTTATAAAGATCAAGACCATAATATGTAAGATCCTGTGCGATAAGGATTAATTCTTTGGTTCCTTTTTTTGCCAGTTTCTGAGCTTCCAAAACCAGTTTTTCGATGGGAGTTGAGATATGTCCTCCTCTCATTAATGGGATTGCACAGAAAGAACATGGTCTGTCGCAGCCTTCAGAAATTTTAAGGTATGCGTAATGTTTCGGAGTGGTAGTTAATCTTTCTCCTACCAGTTCATGTTTATAATCTGCTCCAAGATGTTTCAGCAGCATCGGAAGGTCTCTTGTCCCGAAATACTGGTCTACATCCGGAATTTCTTTTATCAAATCCGGCTTATATCTTTCTGATAAACATCCTGTAACGAATACTTTTTCAACTTCACCTCTATTTTTAGCATCAACATAATCAAGAATGGTGTTGATAGATTCTTCTTTAGCATTATCAATAAATCCGCAGGTATTGATGACAACAATGTCACCACGGTCTTCATGAACCACTTCTTTGCCATTAGCTTTCAGCTGGCTCATTAATACTTCAGAATCATATACATTCTTGGAACACCCAAGAGTGACTACATTGATTTTCTTCTTCCCTACAGATTTTGTACGCATCGTTTTGATTTTGAGTCTGCAAAGATACAAAATATTGAAGAGTTAAGAATTAAAAAATGAAAACCACTTTATAAAAGTGGTTTTCAAGGATATAATTTAAAAGTTTTTGTCTTTAAATCGTGGCGCGTTCTGATCTTTTTCCGAAAGTATGGCATCATTCTCATCCACTTTCCAATCAATATCAAGATCCGGATCATTGAACTTTACGCTGCCTTCTGCTTCTTTGTTATAAAAGTTGTCACATTTATAGGAAAATACAGCATGGGTACTCAATACGGCAAATCCGTGCCCAAAACCTCTCGGCACATACAACTGGAGTTTATTTTCTGCAGTAAGCTCTATTCCAAACCATTTTCCGAAGGTAGGAGAATCTTCTCTAAGGTCTACAGCTACATCCCATACACTTCCTTCCAGGCATGAAACCAGTTTTGCCTGTGCATGTTCTCCTTTCTGAAGATGCAGGCCTCTCAATACACCATAAGAGGATTTGGAAATATTATCCTGTACAAAGTGTCCGTTCATTCCTGTCAATTCTTCGAATTTTTTTTCGTTGAATTTTTCAAAGAAATAGCCTCTTTCATCTTCAAATATGGTAGGCTCTACGATATAGCAATCTTTAAGCGGGGTTTCTTTAATTTTCATGATTTATTTCTAAAAAAGTTTAGAGATTATATTGTTTTTTAATGCTCCATTTTAATAATAGATACAGTCCGCCCATAGGTAAAAATACGATGAGAATAATGATCCATATCGGCAAAGTAGAATGTATTAAAAAAGCATTTATCAGCAGTTGAAAAAAGGAATATACAAAGCTTATCAACAGATGGGAAACTTTTTTCTCATTGGCAAAAAGCTGATACAGATGTCTTCTGTGTGCTTCAAAAATATTTTCTTTTAATAGGATTCTTTCGATGATCGTCAAAACGACTTCCACTCCATAAACGGATAATAACAGTATATATTTATAATCCTGGGTCTTCATGACCAATAGAGTGATAAGCCCTATTACCCAAAAACCAATTCCCATACTTCCGACATCTCCTGCAAAACATTTTGCTTTTTTCCTAAAATTAAAAAACAGGAATACAATACAAGCCAAAGCCGGATAATATATAAAGTTACTGTCAGTAAAATGAAAAATATCTTTATTGATATAAATAAGGGAACAAATTGTAACCAAGCTATATAATCCAGTCATCCCATTGATTCCGTCCATAAAATTATAGGCATTCAGGGTTCCCACAATCATAATAAACAGGATCGGCCATACCCAAAACGGCATCAAAGCAAATGCGTTCGCAAAGTATAAAAGCAAAATAACAGAAATAAGCTGGACCGAAAGTCTTATTTTATTTGACAATGCTTTAATATCATCCATAAAACTAATGATACAGATGGCAAGCATTCCTAGCCCGAAGGTCCAGTAATCATGGATTACCTCATTAAAATTGAACAGGCAAAAAAGGATAAAAGCAATAGGGAATATAATCCCTCCGCCCCTTAATGTAATCTGCGAATGTGCGCTTCTATGGTTGGGTTTATCTATAATATTATACTTATCGGCTATTCTGAAATAAATCAATTCAGCCAGAAACAGTAATACTATTATCACTAAATAAATAAATTCATTCATCAAAAATAAAATTAATTAGTATATACAGCTGAATAAAACAACTTAGTAAACATATCCCTTACAATATTCGATTTCGAAACAGGGAGTAAACTTAATACAAAAAATAATGGTTTAACAATATTTTGATTGATAATCATTTGTGGTTTTTCGATTTTAAAAAAAGACAACAGTTCTTCCTGTGTATGATCTTTAGGATCTTTTACAATCTTTAATGAATTCTGGTTCGCGTTTATTGCATTCATCACTTCTTTCACAACCTCATCAACATGACATAAAGAGTAAACTCTCTTTTGTTTTGTAAAAAATGGGGTCTTCAATACCGGAAGGAAAACTCTTTTTCCTAAATCTTTTAAATTATTTTCGGTATAAACAGGAGCTAGCCGCAAAACATGCAGTGATTGAGGGTTTTTCTGCTTTAATAAATTTTCACATACCAGTTTACTTTCTCCATAATCTGTAACAGGTAACGGCTTATCATTCACCGAAATTGTTTCATTATTGTTTTTGAAACTGTATACAGAAACCGAACTTAAAAAAATAATCTTCGTATTTTTTACATCAAGAAAATTAAGAATATTTTTTGTCATACAAATATTGGCTTCTCCAACACTCATGGTATTGCTCTTATTTTGGCCATGGGCTATTGCTGCGGCATGAATAATAAAATCAAACTCTTTATCTTTGAAAAAATCTTTACAGGCATTTTCATTCAGAAGATTCAGTGCTGTATATTCCTCTCCCACAGCGTTAGAAGAGATCGCAGTAACATCAAATTTATCTTTCAGAGCTTTATATATCTGTGAGCCTATAAATCCGCTTGCTCCAGTTAAAAGCAGTTTAGCCTTCATTGTTAATAATTTGGTTAAATGTAACAAACTTATAGTTATTCTTTTTTAATAATTTAATAAGTTTATGCATTTTATATTCAACACTTTTTCTCCCCTGATTAAATCTGATTTTTGTTTTAAAATCTGTATTGTCAGGAACAGTAATATTATAATTTTTAGAAAACTCAAATGGGTGAATATAAAAGAAATAATGCTGATTTTTTTTAAAATATTTTTTCAAAAGCATTTTTGTTACCATCCAGGGAAAGATTCTTAAATATCCTCCTCCTGAAACCGGCAAATTTCTTCCCAAAACTTCTACTGTAGAAGCTTCAAATTCATAAAACGACCCTTGCTTATATATGGTTGGGTTGAATTCCTCAAAATCATCAAGATTAATGCTTCCATATAAGTCATGTGCATCAAATTTTATTTTGCTGGAATCAAATGAGAATCCCAATTCTCTTAAAATCTCTAGCCGGTCTCTATCTAAGCTAAAGCATGGAGCTCTGTATCCGTCTACTTCAAGACCTGTAAATTCTTTAAATGAATTGATCCCCTCAATGGTATCTTTTCTAAACTCATCCAGGCTAAGCTGAAGAGGTCTTTTGTGAGCATATGAATGCAGACAAATTTCGTGGCCTTTAGATTTTATGTATTTAATCTTATCTTTTAAAACTTCTACAAGTTCTCCTACAATAAAAAAGGTAGTTTTAATATTATATTGATCCAAAATATCCAAATAAATATCTAGTCCATCTAAGGTAGATTGCCCCAGATCACATTCTTCTTTTGAAAAATAGTCCAGATGATACCAATCTTCCACATCCATACTAAGCACGGCATATTTATTCATATTAATTTTCCTCCGTTTTTGGTAAATTCTTGAAATTGGTCAACTGTAGGCCATGTAAAATAGCTCCCTTTCTCTGCAAAATTCTCTTTAATTTTAATGTTAGAATTTTGAATATCACGAATGGTTTCACACATGATGTTCCCACCAATTTCTTTGCTTTTTACAATTAGGGAGAACATCGTTTCGTTGGGAGAAATTTGAATTTCCTTTTGATTCAAGATGGCTCCGTTATCAATTTTTGAATCCATATAATGTACTGTAGCTCCCGTTGTTTTTTCTTTTTTGTACAGTGTCCAAAAACTAGGCATTACTCCTGCATAATGAGGCAAATATGAACAGTGCAAATTGATACATCCATGTTTAGGAATCTTCAATAAAGGTTCTTTAAAAACTACAGGTGCAGAGTAGGATACAATAAGATCCGGCTGTAAAGCTCTTACTTCTTCTAAAAACTCTGCTGAATTAGGGTTTTTTATTCTTTCAAATTTTATATTGTACCGCTCAGAAACAGCTTTCAAACTTTTGGGCTTAATAGCAAGTTTGTAAGATGTAACGATGTCTATACTATTCAAAACTTTTGCTGAGACTACTTTCAGTCCCATTTTTATAGTCTGCATTAATCCAAAGCCTTTGATAAAGTACGATTTCTTGTTAACAAGACTATAATTAGAATCAATATCTATCACTTTTAAAAGTTCCACATTTTCTAAATGCAGAATCTTTTCAATATTCTTGGGAACAACAAAGGAATCTTCCTGAGTTATAATTATTATTTTCATCATTGTTTTTTATTAGCTATTCATTACACTATTTATGTGTTTATAATATTTTTCAGTAACTTTCTCTTTGGTATAATCTTTTTGTACCATATCAAATCCTTTCTCCCCCATTTGCTTCAGTTTGTCTTTATGATTCAATGCTTCCTGCAATGCAGCAAATACTTCTTCATTAACATCATTAGATGAGTTTTCAATCAGAAATGCGGCACCTGTATTTTCCAGCAAGTCATAAAGAGGTGTATTTTTATTACTAATTACCAGTAAGGGTTTTTTACAAGCCATAATGGTGTAGACTTTGGAGGGAAGACCATCTCTTTCCAGCTTTTTATTCATAAAAATAAAGTGCAGATCTGCATAATTAATCATATGAGATATAGTTTCTCTTGCCTGATAATCAATTAAACTTATATTATTCAGCTGATGTGTTTCAATCTCTGTTTTAAGCCATGATTTGCAGGCTCCGTCACCAATAACAAAATAACTGATGGGCATTTCTTTTGTTTTTTTTGCCACTTCTATCAGTGGATTCCAATCCTGAGCAAAACCAATATTACCAGCATACATTACTTTCAAATTATCATTAGCGGGAAACAACTGAGTATTAACTACCGGATGATCTATTGGATAGTAAAGTTCTGTATCTACAAAATTAGCAATAATCTCGATTTTATCAGGGTTTTCAATTCTTGGGATCAATGTATTTTTAAAATTCTGATCTATTGTTACTAATGAATCTGAATGTCTGTAAACAAATTTTTCAAGTTTTTTAAGAATCTTTAAAACAAATTGAGATTTCATTTTACCCTGATTTACAAAAAAATCAGGATAAATTTCCTGGACGTTATAGATAAACTTCGCCTTTTTTATCTTGGCCAATGCAATAGATACTAATGCAATGGTAAGAGGGGGTGAAGGGCTGATAATAACATCAACATTCTTAATTCTCATTCCCAGAAAAAACGATAATAAATGCCAGTAAATCATAATAAATCCTCTTAAGAGAACACTTTCATATTTCTTCTGAGGTACATGATATACTTTGATACCTTTATAATGACTAGAATAATAAAGTCCTAGAAATCTTTTTTTAAATTTTGTTTTACTCTGATCAACTTTGTTATAATGGGGCATTGTTGAAAGAACTTCTACTTCAAAACCGTTCTTTTTTAAATTATATGCAATATCATTATACAGATAAGCAGTAGAAACGGCATCAGGAGCAAAAACAATACTGTGGATGAGTACTTTTTTAGCCATTATTTCTATTTTCTCCAGACTACTCTGTTTACATAATCCGTATAGCTGAGAATAATTCTCACCATCTTCTCAGAAACATTCGGCATAGAATAATCTGATACCGGTCTATAATTTCTTTCCTTGCCTATTTTCTGCTGCTGAAGCTGAACCAGCCCCTGTAAAATTCTTTCGGGAGAAAGGCCTACCATCATTACTGATGCTTCTTCCATAGCTTCAGGTCTTTCGTGTGCTTCTCTGATATTAAGGGCTCTGAAATTAAGAATTGAAGATTCTTCTGAGATGGTACCTGAATCTGATAATACGGCATAACTTCTCATCTGAAGTGCATTATAATCATGAAAACCCAAAGGTTTTAAGAACTGTATTTCGGGTCTTACCGATATCTTCATTTTATCAATCATGTTTCTTGTTCTAGGATGAGTAGAAACAATAATTGGATATTCGAATTTTTCTGCAATGGCATTAAGACTTTCCATTAATCCCTGAAAATTCTTTTCAGAGTTAATGTTTTCTTCTCTATGGGATGAAACTACAAAATATTTTCCTTCTTCCAGATTTAGCCTCTGCAGAACGTCTGAGCTGACAATCTGAGGTAAATAATGATTGAGAACCTCAAACATTGGAGATCCTGTTTTAATAATTCTATCTGCCGGCAACCCTTCCTTCAATAAGTATTCACGAGCTATATCAGAATAGGTCAGGTTAATATCCGAAGTATGGTCTACAATTTTGCGATTGGTTTCTTCTGGTACACGCTGGTCAAAACATCTGTTTCCTGCTTCCATATGGAAAATAGGAATCTGTCTTTTTTTTGCCGGGATTGCACAGAGGCAGGAATTGGTATCTCCTAAAACCAGAAAGGCATCAGGCTGTAATTGTTCCAGAACCGGATCAATCTTAATAAGAATATTCCCAACTGTCTCAGTAGCTGTTTTTCCAGCTGCTTCCAGAAAGTAATCTGGTTTTCTTAATCCAAGATCTTCAAAGAAAATCTGGTTAAGTTCATAATCGTAATTCTGTCCTGTATGGACAATGATATGTTCTACAGCCTCGGATGCATCCAGTGCTGATAATACTCTTGATAATCTAATGATTTCCGGCCGTGTTCCCACGACTGTCATTACTTTTAATTTTTTCATCATGACAAAATAAAATTATTGATATAAATACCGTTGAAAAAGTCCAGAATTCCAGATTCGCAAATAAGCTGTAAGAAGTCAGGACAAGAACAAAATATTGTATAAAAAACAAAATAAATGGTATGTAGTATGTATTCTTACTCATAAAATTTATTTTAAATTTCCATATATCTTTAAAATAAAAAAAGAATAAAATGATTCCCACCACTCCCATACTCATAAGAACTTCTATAAAAACATTATGTGGATACAGCCCGTCTTCAAATAAAATACGTCCTCCAAAAGGTATATTATTCTTAAAAACTTCCCAGCCTTTTGTTAAGTAATAGGCTCTTCCGGAGCCATCCCCTTCAAAGATAGCATTATACATCCTGGCGACAAATTCAAAATCCGCCAAATACGTTTTATTCAAAATATAGATTACTCCAATAAAAAGAAATACAGAAAGCACTAATGCCAACCAGTATTTTAATTTATTAATATATAACAATACTATAAATAAAATAACAAAAGCTGCTAAGATGGGGCTTCTTGCCGAAGCACTGAATACAGTAAAGGCCCCGATAAGCATTCCTAAAACCGGTTTAATTTTTTGGGGTGATACAAAATAATAGTATACTGATATGATCACTAAAGACAAACCATAATGTGCAGTACTAATATAATATCCAGCAAATATTCCACTTGATTTTTCAAAAGCCTGAAAAACAATGATGGTATATATGCAGCTTATTCCTAAAATAATTAATAGAAAATTAAATATCAAATTGTTTAGCTTTATTACAATTTCTTTTGAAAAATTGATACTTAATACGGCAATATAGGGTATTAAATTCAAACAAATAATTCTTATATAAATTTGTTGTTCGTTGTTTAATGTTTTTTGCAGATAAGTATCGTTTTTAAAGCTATAGACGGCCTTTACAAAATAAAACAGCCAGAAAAGAATAGTAAAAATAACGGTTGATTTTCTTTCTTTCAGCGTATCAAAATTAGCATAGATGATATAAAAACTTACCAACAGCAGGATAATACGAAAAGGAACCGAAAATAGTGTATTCGGAGCATTAAAAGGAACTGATAATGAGTAAAAAAAGATATACCCAAAAGTCAGAAAAAAAATAAAAATATACTCAATATAACTTTTCTTTATCGCTATCATATTTAGACATTTAAAAAGTAAGTATCTGCGTCTTCGGGGTTGAAAGGTTCATTTATCCAGAAAATGGTATAGAGTTCTTCATCCCCTATATTTTTAATATTGTGCGTGTACCAGATAGGCATGTCTACATAAGCAGGGTCATTTCCGTCAAGATAAAAATCCAGCACTTCATCTGTATCTATTTTCCTTAATTGTATTAAAGCCTTTCCTTTGATGACAGCAAATCTTTCTATTTTTCTGGTATGAAAATGGTTTCCTCTTGTAATTCCGGGAACTGTTGTAGAGAAAGAACACTGCCCGCCAATTCCTAAACGAATGACTTCCACAAACGCTCCTCTCGGGTCTGTATGCTGAGTAAACTTTACAGGATAATGATTTTTGATTTCAAAATAACTTCTGAAAGTATTGAATAGATTTAAGTCAAATTTGCTTTTCAGTTCCGGAATTTCGCCGTTATCAAAATAAAGCTGTTTATAGTTTTCCAGTTTTTCCAGCACTTCTGAAACTTTATTTATAGAAGTATGAGAAACTTCATACAATTCTTTCGTTTCTCCTGTCTGTATAGCATCCATAATTTTCTGAACAAGCTCTCCAACATAGATAAGTCTGACTTCTCCATCATTATCAATAACCGGAACTTCTCCATGAGTAAGTTTATGACAGAATGTTGCTATGAAAGAATTATAATTGGGTTTGCCAAAAGGTCCAAAAACATTTGGAATAATCATCCCGGTAAAAGTTCCTCCATTCTTTTTTGCCCATTCTGAAAACAGTTCTCTTCCCTCTTTTTTGGATTTCCCGTATAAATTATCTTTTTCCTCCTGAGAAGAGGATGAAAAGAGAACATGCGCTTTAGATCCGGTTCTCTCTAAAGAAGCAATCAATTCTTTAACTAAATTGATATTATTTTCAAAAATAACCTCAGGATCGGGATGACGGTTCATAGCCGCTAAGTGTACAATGACATCGCATTGTTCCACAAAATGATCTAACTGCTCAGGGTGATTGAAAAATTCTTTTTTACATTCAATTCTTTCAAATTCTTCCGGTTTTAACCCTAAAGTATTATATAAATGAGATCCTACAAACCCATTCTGTCCCGTAATTCCTATTCTTTTCATTTTATAAATTTTCGAAATACTCTATAGGGAAACGATAATCATCATCTATTTCTCCTAAAGCGTAATTTGCCATTACTAATAATTTTGATGCTTCTTCTCTAGCCTGGATAGCACTTGCATAACCTTCAGGAACATGAAGTACGTCCAATTTGTCGGCATCTAACTGATATTCTAAAATTTCTAATCCTTTGGATGGAGCAGACCAGTCATCAATCTTGATCAATCTAATAATAAAACTTCCTGACAAAGCTGAAAACCAGCGTTGCTCAATCTTATGTCCTGTCCAGCCTCTGATAAATTGCAGATGTGTATTTTCTATACAGTAAACTCTTTTAATTTCAGATGCATCAAAACTATTATTAAAGAAAAGACATCCTCTTTCATCCGAATGTTTCCCTCCTTGCAAAACCTCAGGTAAACTCATTAGATATTTTTTAATCGGGATATTGTAGTAGATCTTCTCCTAAAACCTCTTTTCGGATCAGAGGTAATTTTAATAACAGATTTTTCATTCCTTCCACATCCTGATGCTCCGTATTATGGGAATGATAGTCTTCAATTTTCGAGACATCCTCTACTCCTTCAGAAAAAAACTGTGCATAGTTCAGGTCTCTGTTGTCGGCAGGAATTCTATAGAAATCTCCCATATCTTCGGCCTTTAACATTTCTTCACGGGTACATAGTGTCTCATATAACTTTTCCCCATGTCTTGTTCCTATTATTTTAATTTGATTTTCAGCCTTAAACATTTCTTTTAAGGCCTGTGCCAAATCGCCTATAGTTCCTGCCGGAGCTTTGTTAACAAACAAATCTCCAGAGTTTCCGTGTTCAAATGCAAATAATACAAGCTCCACGGCCTCTTCAAGAGACATCAAAAATCTGGTCATATTGGGATCCGTAATTGTGATTGGGTCTCCGTTTTTGATTTGCTTGATAAACAAAGGAATCACAGAACCTCTTGAAGCCATTACATTTCCGTATCTCGTAAGGCAAACTACTGTTTCTTCGAGATTTCGGGATGCTGCTACGGCAACTTTCTCCATCATAGCTTTGGAAATCCCCATAGCATTAATAGGATAGGCCGCTTTATCTGTACTTAAGCAGATAACTTTTTTCACTTTATTTCTGGCTGCTGCATCAATTACATTTTGTGTGCCTTCAACATTTGTTTTTACGGCCTGCATCGGGAAAAACTCACATGATGGAACCTGTTTCAGTGCTGCTGCATGGAAAACATAGTCCACTCCTCTCATTGCAGGTTCAATGCTATTATAATCTCTTACATCCCCAATATAGAATTTCAGTTTATCGTTTTTAAACTGATTTCTCATATCATCCTGCTTTTTCTCATCACGAGAAAAAATCCTGATTTCTTTAAAGTGGTCTGTATTTATGAATTTTCTTAAAACAGCTGTCCCAAATGAACCTGTTCCGCCTGTAATAAGAAGTATTTTATCTTTTATCTGCATAGTAATATCTTTTTTTTCTTATCATATTTTATAATTCTTAAGAAAGCTTTTTTGGGGAAAAATAAGCATCAATCTGAAAAAGAATTATTTCATATCATAACATTTATTTGTGTCTTAATTTTTCTTTCTCATCAAAGGAAGGATAATTGATTAATACAGCTTTGTAAACTCCTTTAAACACGAATAAACTTCCTGCAGCAACGCCTATAATACCGTGTTTATCTATTACCTTCTTTATATCATCTAAAGATCCTGCTCCTCCTAAAACCGTAAGGGGCAATGAAATTTTCTCTCTTACCTTATCAATCAGTCCCATATCATATCCTTTCATTACACCATCCTGATCAATCGAATTGATAATAATTTCTCCAGCACCTAGCTTTTGAGCTTCTTCTGCAAATTTAAAAGGATTAATTCCTGTGGATTTCTTACCATTGTGAGTATAAACCTCATATCCACCAAATATTTTTTTCTTTACATCCAAAACAACAATAACACTTTGTGCACCTACTCTTTCTGCAATTTGAGTAATTAGTTGAGGATTTTGAAGAACAGCAGATGAGAGTGCAATTTTTTCTATCCCAAGACCAAAAATTTTCTGGGCCTGTTCTACAGTTCTTACCCCTCCTCCATAGCAAAGAGGCATTCTGGATTGATTGGCAATTCTTTCAATCAAACTATAGTTAGGTTCCAATCCTTTGACGGTAGCATCAATATCAAATATAGCAAGCTCATCAACTTCTTTTTCGTTGAAAATTCTTACTGCATTGATAGGATCTCCTACATATTTAGGATTCTTAAAATTAACTGTTTTTACCAGTCCGTTATCTTGTATCAGAAGAGAAGGTATAATTCTGGGTCTTAACATAGACTCTTAAAGTTTTGCAAAATTGTGTAATAAAATCTCACCATAATGATGACTTTTTTCCGGATGAAACTGTATTCCGTATTTATTTTCATGATGGGCAGCAGAAGCAAATTCACCGCCATATTCTGTAACTGCCATGATATCTTCATTATTATTACATTCAAAATAATACGTGTGAAGGAAATAGAAAATTGAATTATCCTGCAATCCTTCAAATAATCCTACATCTTTCACAGGTTTCACATCATTCCAGCCCATATGCGGTAATCTGGTTACCTGCTGTATTTTGGTTTCGTCAAATTTCTTAACTGTAGCATCAATCCATTTAAGGCCTTCCATGATTCCTTCATCACTTTTGTTAGCCATCATCTGCATTCCTACACAGATCCCAATAACAGGTACTTTTTGGTTGAGCACTAAATCGTCCAGCTTCTCTCTCATTCCTGAATTATTCAGCTGAGTCATTGCATGATCAAAATGCCCTACTCCAGGCAAAATCAATTTTTGCGCTCCCTCCAAATCTTCTTTTGTTTTGGCAATTTTAACCGGTACATCTACTCTTTTATAAACATTTACAAAAGCATTAATGTTTCCTACACCGTAGTCAATAATTGTTATCATCTGAATAATCTCTTTTCTAAACCTAACTTTTGCATAGTCTGAGCACCAAATTTAATAATGCCCATTTTATTTTTGTAATCTTTGTATGTCTTGTTTGTTCCTTCGAAGATCTGTTGCAGCTCTTCTTTTGTAAGGTCTAACTTGTTTGCGACATATTCAAATTCTTTCTGTAAGAATTCTTCTGAAAGTTCGGGTCTGGAGACTCTGTCCAAAGCTTCTTCCCTGGTCATCTGCCCGGTAAGAATAAGTGAAGAGAAGTGTGCCTTTCTCTTTTGGTAACCAAATTTTCTCGGTAACCAATAGTCTTCATAAAAACGAGTAAATCTAGATTCATGATGTTTGTGCTGAAAAGGTTCCCAGCCAAACTTTTCTACTAAAAGAGATTCTGCTTCTTTTTTATCAAATGGAACAAGATTCAGGGGTTTGAATACCTCCATCCCGTATACATATTTGTAAAGGATTTTATAGGAAAGAATATCAACTATCGGAAATGTTTTAAGAGGTCTTTTACCAAACTTAGAATGAATATCTTTTACTAAGGTGGAATCAATCCCGGGAAAACCTCCCCATTCTTCAGGCTCTCTGCAGCATTCTGTAGAAAAATTACTTCCAGTAAGCACATAATTGATTTTATTTTTCTTGGCAAATTTATACAAAGCCGAAAAGAAAGCATAATCCTGTGGTAAATCCTGATCTGAGATCTGAGACTTCAAAAATGCGACCTGCAGGTCTTTCATTTCTTCCCAATTGATGACTTCGGTATATAAATCCAGATTCAGACCATTGATCAGTTTTTCAATATTGCCTACTGCTTTATCGGTATTCCATCCTGCATCAACATGAAAAATCAAAGGACGGATTCCCATAACTTCTTTTGCTATATAAGCTGCATAAGAACTGTCTAACCCTCCACTTAAACCGATAATACAATCAAAATCTTTATTTTTAGATGTTTTTTTAATTTTATCGGCAATTTTCATCAATTCATCATATCCCTGCTTATCTGTATGCCAATTGGGTTCTATATTTTCTTTAAAATTAGTATAATAATCACTTTCCCCTTTTTCATTAAAAATAATATTAGGGTCTGTGGTGTCCATTATAGTTTTAGTACAGATCTGATATGGTCTTGTATTCATCATTTTTTACTTTGTAAAACGTCTTTTATTATCTTTGCTTTCCTTATTATGGATTCATCATTATGAGAAATAAAATTATTGAGGGTTCCTTTAAATTCTTTTCTCATATTTTCAGCTTCAGGTCTTTCATAAAAATAGGCATCGGCTCCCCACCACAAAATTCCATCTACAAATTTACCATTTACATTTTGACTTGCAACAGTTTCCATCTGTTCCTTCCATAACTTATCTGAAATTTCTTTCATACCATCCTTTTCATTACTGTTATGGTATCTATGCCACATAAAAACGTAAATAGGTTTTTTATAAGTAATTCCTAATTTTATAAGTCCATTTAAGTTATTTTCTAAATAATTACCATTCGCAAGAACTGCTGCAGGATTACTATAAAAGGTATATAGTGATGGAAAAAAAACGTCACATTCTTTCAGTAAAGGTCCAAATTTGTTTTGTTCAGCATAGAACTCATCATTTGGGCTCCATACGCTAGTAAAAGGGATTGCATACAACCCAAATTTGATATTGGGTCTGGCCTTTTTAGCGTATCTGAGTACTTTCAAACAATACTCCATTGCTTTCATAGCACTTTTATTATCTTTTCCAAGCATATCATCAAAAGGCATCTCAAGATCTATATAGACCAACCCTTTTTGATTCTTATCAGGTATTCCTCTGTTGATTTCTTTTTCCAATAAATCCGGAAGAAACAAGTATTTGTCACCCGTTCTCGAGATAAATTGTCCTTCATCCAGAAATCCCACTTCTTCACCTCCAATGCTTTTTAAATAATTCTCTGCTTTACTGCCTATCTTTCCCAGTGAGTAATAAAATTTCGTCTGATTATTTTTCACTTGTGAAGATGAAGTACATGTTATAAAGAAAAGGAACAATAATAGTACTATTTTTTTCATATTGAAATATTTTAATTAATCCTAAAGCATCAAACTTAGTTTATTTATTTAATATACTTTCATACAGATTGATATATTCTCTAAACTTATTGTTTTTATCAAAAAGAGACTCTACTCTTTTTCTGCAATGTTCTGAATAAAATTTCTTTCCATTAACACGGATTTTTTCAATTCCCCTAATAAGGCCATTTATATCTCCTTTTTCCACAACAATTCCCGTTGTTTCATCAACTGTTTCAGGAGACCCACCCGAGTTAAAAGTTATAACAGGTGTTCCGCAGGCCTGGGCTTCAATATTAGTTAATCCCAAAGCTTCTTCTAAGGTAGGATTTAAAAAAACATCTGCAGCAGAATATAATTCTGCTAATTGCTTGACACTTTCTGTTCTTTCAAAACCTATGATATTTGACGGAAGATCTCTAATTTGTTTTTTATTAAGTCCAATCAATACAATCTGGTACTGATCTGATAACATCTGTGAAAGTTTTATAAAATAGGATAACCCCTTATTCTCAGTCCATGGACTAGCTACCCCTAAAATTAAAAACTTATCATCACTGATTTTATATTTATTTCTGGTATCTAAGCTATTTTGAATAGTAAATGTAACGAGATCAATCCCATTCCGAATCACCTTTACATCATTTTTTTTCAGGAAAGATTTTTCTACTTCTTTTTGTAACCATTCTGAAACAGGTACAATGGTGAGCTTCTCCAGAGAATTGAATAATTTCTTTTTATTCTCAAAATTTTCAGTAGAATTATCTACCCAGCTTTTGGGATATTGATGAATCTGCGGGCACTCATAGCATTGTGTCTGCCATTTTTGACATCCTACCAACTCAAAATGAGCGCAGTGCCCTGTAAAAGACCAACAGTCATGAAAGGTCCATACAACAGGTACGTTATATTCGGCTAAAAAATTAAATAATATTTCTATATTAATAAAATATCCATGTACATGCTGAAGCTGAATGATATCCGGTTTGACTTTTTTTATCTTATCAATTAATTGTAGGGTTGCATTTTTTGAACCAAATCCGTGTCGATCCGTTAATCGTGTTAATAATACATGAGAAATTATATCCAATTTATTTCCAATTCTAATTGTTTTGGATTTACTTGGTAAATTATCTCTTGCATAAGCTATATAAGTCTCCCATCCTTTGGCAAGCACCTGCTCACCAATTTGCTCAGCTATTCTTCCTACAGAACCACTATTAACCTCACTACTGATCTGAAAAATTCTTTTCATTTTAAAATTTAGGATTCAAATACCTCCAGTGTAGTATTACAAATAATTCTATAATCCAAATACTCAGATGTTACTTTTTTAGCCCCTGACTTCATTTTTTGTACCAATTCCGGATTGCTTTTCAAATGGGTAATATGTTTGATCATATTTTCAGAGGTAATTTCGTTTGACTTCAAAATAATAATATTATCATGTAAGTTCAAATACTCTGGATCTTGTCCGCCTGAATCTCCAATCAAAAGAGGCAGGTGCATTCCAATAGATTGCTGCCAAATAACTGATTGGCTTGCCGGATAAATTGCCATATCACATATTGTCATTAACTCAAGTATCGAATCCCCATCCAGCCATCCTGTAAAATGTACATTTGATTTTTTTACTATGTTCTTCAGCATATTTTCATATTCAAGATTTTTATCACTTGCTTTGCCGAATACAATGAGGTGTATATTCTGATCATTTATTTGTTCAACCGCATTTATCAATACGTCTGTTTGTTTTAAAGGATCAAATTTTCCACCCGTAATTAACACAAAATCATTCTCTTTAATTCCAAATCTGCTTTTGATGGCAGATCTATCGGTACGTTCCATTATATCAATAGATTTCAGATAATCACATCCCAAAGGAAGTAATTTCATATCTTTATAGGGTACATCATAAACCTGATTAAGGAAATCTGCACTAGCAGGAACTATAGGATAGATCCCGTTTATGTATTTTATATACTTGTATAAAATATATTTTCTTATTACCTTATGTAATATATTAAGAGAAATCCAACCATGTGCAGAATTACTATAGTCTGAATGATAATCCATAATAATTTTACAATTCGGATTCTTTTTCACATATTTTACAGCTTCTTTTAAGTTCAGATGTATATCATGTGCATATATCAGATCTGGCTTCTCCTGTTCTAAAATTTCATAGACTCCAGGGTGCTTTTTCAATTTGTGTAATATATTTACACTATAAGGGAGTCTAATAATTTTTGCGCCCATATGCTCAGATACAGATCCTTTTTTATCTTTATCATAATTATCATGGATGTAATCAAATACAGACTCGTATGTTGATGAAATCATTATAACACTATGTCCTAGTTCAATATAATATTTTGTCAAAAGATTTTCTTGGTAAGTATAATTTAATCCAAAAAAATCTTGGAGCATTACTATTTTTTTACTTTCCATGTTGTATGTTCTTACTGATAGTTAATGATAATAAAGGCCAAAACAATAAATAATTGGCTATAGACCCTGACGAAAAAGAGGCAATAATATCCATTAGCAATATTGCTCCAATCCAATTATAATAGGGAATTCTTATAAATTTCAATGCATTGATAAGTGCCACAATGATAATAATTATAGACATTATTCCTCCTAAAAAGCCTAATGCCATTAAAGATTCAAGCACTAAATTATGCGGATATGTTCCTCCAAAGATTGTTTCGACAGAGTCACCGAAGAAAGGATGATCAAGAAACTGATTCCATGCAGATTGAAATAACTCTGCTCTATACCGGTCACTGTCATTGGATGAAAAACCTGTTTCTTTAAACCGCTCAAAGATCAAATCTGAAATATTTAAATATTCAGGAAAGAAACAGATCAGTGCAATTACAACAGCAATGAGCAGGAAAACATATTTTTTTTGAATCAGTTGTCTCGCATAGAAAAGGTATACAACGATAGCAATGATGAGCTGTAATAAAGGACCTCTTGATCCTGCCATAAATAAATTAAAAAAACTCAGCCCCATTCCAACAGCAAGTATAACTTTGTGCCACAGTTTATTTTTACCTAAAAATATGGTAAAACAAATAAAGAACATAACTGCAGCAGATCTTCCGAATGAAACCGTATTAAGGGCTGCATTGGCATCAGCTCTAACTAGTACATCATCAGGAACGATCTGAGGATGTGTAATATTATTATATAGTCCCCAAATATTAACAATATATAAAATAATAAGCACCCACTTCCTCACTGATATTATGGTAGCTTTTGAAAAATAGGTGGCACAGGCAAAAGTTCCTATCAAGATAGAAGCAGAAAAAGCCCAATAATCTACTAATGGAGACTGTATTGTTTTTGAAGTGAGTGTTGTATCATAAAGAAGTCTTATCAAATACAGACCCCAAAAAAAGTATATTAAAAAGTGTTGATTTCTTAATTTAGGTTTATTTTTTAATACGACCCAAGTTCCAAGAAAAAATACAAATACTCTATAAGCTACAGATACAGGTCTTGACGACTCCATATTTAATAAACTAGGAAAGAAAGATATCAGTTCATATCCATAAAGCATCAATACTAAGAAAGTAACTTGTAATTTATTTATTCTTTCAGTGTACACCTTTTGATAATTTATTTGTAAAAATTAAGAAAATAATATTTGATAAAATAGAAACGCCAGAAAATAATATCAATGAAATATAATAATCTGAAAAGAAATAATATCCTGAATAAATTGAAATAAAAACCAACAAAGCATTTGCTACTTGTAGCCTCATTAATATTTTTTGTTTACCCACTACATAAAACAACGTGTTAAGAGGCGTAACAACAAATTCGATCAAAAGCATTACAGATAAGATTCTGGCAAAATAGCCTGCAACTTCCCATTGGTCACCAAAAACAAAAACGAATAACTTAGGCGCGATAATGAATACGGCTAAGTATATCGGAAATGACATCAGAGCAAGCTTTTTTATAGTAGATCTATAAAGGTCCTTACAATTTCCTTTTTCTCGGATTTCATCAATAGCTTCGTTTCTGAAAACATTTCCTACCGATGTTGTAATAACAATGTTCGGAAGCCTGATCATTCTATTTGCCATTGAGAAAAAACCAACAATTGTAGTATTATACAAAATAGAAAATAATATTGGAATAAATTGTTGACAGGCTGCAAGCGACATATCTGAGATAATCATATATCTGGGAAAAGAAGAGTATTCTTTTGCCACACTTTTTAACTCATTATGATGAGATTTTAAGAAGGCTCTTAGCTCTCTATCTGTTAACAATAGGTAAAGTATAGAAGTAAAGATTCCTAATACCATTCCTATTATCATTCCATTTTTGTAGCCTAATATTCCGAATATAATACTGAAGGTACAAGATATAATTACCTGTATAGCATTTGAAAAAGTAATTTTCTTATATTTTTTATTTCTTTGATTCCAATACCCTAATGCGGAATAAATAGCACCAAAAAATATATACAAGGGAGCTATATATGCCTCATTATTTGAAAGAAACTGTGTTTTATCATGGATATGAAAAACATTTTTCAATAAAAAAATGAGAACAAGGTATAAAGATGATACTGCAATGGCAATATAAATAATAAGTTTAAATATTGCTGAAGCTCTATGATCTTCTTTTGGAAGCCCCACAGCCAATTCGTAACGTCCTGTTGAAAGAACTGCCAGAAATACCGTAAAACTTGTGAAAATAGAAAGGATACCGAACGATTCAACAGAATACATTCGGGAAAGAAGAGGAGAGGTAGCAATTACTATTAGCTGACTGATAACAGTTCCACTAGACAGGATTGCTACATTTTGTAAAAAAGAATTCGATTTTACACTATTTAAGATATTTTTAAAATTCAAAACTATTCAGACAATTTTTCATTCATAATTTTTCTTGTTGGAAGTAACCTATCTATTTTCGCTTATATATAATTTTAGCAAACAATTGCCTTCGCAATAAAAACTTTCAAAAAATACCAACATTATTTATTATCCTCTGCGCAGGATATTTTAAAACTCACTATTATTTTTTTTAAGAGCATAAATCCTTTCTATAATGTCTACTACTTTCAGTCCTTCAAGAGCGTTGGTAGTAATTGTATTTCTTCCTTTCAATACATCTACCACATTTTCAATAATATAATGATGATTGGCTGCAGAGCCTTTGTATGCTCCGTAATCATTTCCAGGATTGGTAGGTGGTAATTCCGGCATTACATAATCTTTCACATTACAAACTTCCACTTTATCCATGTATTGACCACCGATTTTTACGGCTCCATTTTCGGCAATAATGGTCATAGAACTTTCAAGATTCTGATTCCATACTGAAGTAGAATAGTTTAAAGATCCCATCCCACCATTTACAAAATCAAAGTTCACAAAACCTGAATCTTCAAAATCAGTAAGCGTTGCGTGATTAAAGTCTGCAAATTTTGCCTGAATATTGGTAATATCTCCAAATAACCAATACATAATATCTATAAAGTGAGAGAACTGTGTGAATAGCGTTCCTCCATCCAGCTCAAGCTTCCCATGCCATGATTCGGGTTTATAATATCTTTCATCACGGTTCCAGTAGCAGTTAAGCTGAACCATGTATATTTTACCAAGTTTTCCGCTTTCTACCATTTCTTTTACCCATGCAGAAGGTGGAGAATAGCGGTTTTGCATTACGGCAAAAACTTGTTTATGTTTGTGTAATGCCTGGAAAATAAGTTTTTCTGCATGCTGTTTATTCAAAGCCATGGGCTTTTCTACAACAATGTGTTTTCCAGAGTCTATTGCTTTATAAGACTGTTCAAAATGGAATCCGTTTGGAGAAGCAATATTAATAACATCCACTTCAATTCCGGAAGCTAAAAAGTCATCTAATGATGCAAAAAAAGGAACTTCATAATTTTCAATTCCCAGTACGGATTTATCTTTAACATCAATTAATCCTACCAATTCACACTCCTCATTTCTTGAGATCATTTCGGCATGTCTTTTTCCGATATGCCCGCAGCCAACTACTGCAAATTTTATTTTTTCAGTCATTTGTATGTTTTTAAATTTTAGAAACCTTATTATTTTCTATTTTGTATTTTTCTTTGCTTTCTTCACAAACGGCAATATTATCTGCATCAAATTGAAGTCTCTGCCCAAATTCGCTCATCCATCCCATTTGTCTGGCAGGGTTTCCTACTACTAATGCATAATCCGGTACTTCTTTTGTAACTACAGCTCCTGCTCCAATAAAAGCAAACCGGCCTATATTATGTCCGCAAACAATAGTTGCATTAGCTCCTATGGATGCCCCTTGTCCAACATGTGTTTTCAGATATTCATTTTTCCTGTTTACAGCACTTCTGGGATTTATTACGTTAGTAAAAACCATTGAGGGGCCTAAAAAGACATCATCATCACATGTTACTCCTTCATAGATAGAAACATTATTCTGAACTTTCACATTCTTTCCTAAAACTACTTTTGGAGAAATAACAACGTTTTGTCCTATGTTACATCTTTCTCCCAAAACACACCCGGTCATAAGGTGTGAAAAGTGCCAAATTTTGGTTCCGGTTCCTATGTGGCAACCTTCATCAATAACAGCTGTTTCGTGTGCAAAAAAATCTGACATATCTGCTTTATATTAATTAAAATAGTTCTTAATTTCTGTAACAATAACATCCAATACCTTCTGATCAAATTCTGTATGTACAGGAAGCGAGATCACTTCGGCGCAAAGCTGCTCTGTAACCGGAAGACTGAAACCTTCTTCTACATATTGAAGAAAAGCTTCTTGTTTGTAAAGGGGTAAAGGATAATAGATCATACTTGGAATATTCTTTTCTGCCAAATACTTTTGTAATTCATCTCTTTTACCATTCTTCACTCTAAGGGTATACTGATGGAATACATGGGTAGAATTTTCAGCTCTTTTGGGAGTCTGAATTTCAGCAATATCCGCAAGGTGTTCATCGTAATAATCTGCCATTTTATTTCTGGCTGCGGAGTACTCGTCAAGATGTTTTAGTTTAACTTTTAAAATCGCTGCCTGAATGGTATCTAATCTGGAGTTACAACCTAAAACTTTGTGGTAATATTTCTTTTCCTGACCATGGTTCGCAATCATCCTTATTTTTGAAGCCAGCTCATCATTATTCGTCATCAGTGCTCCTCCATCACCATAGCATCCAAGATTTTTTGACGGGAAAAAAGAAGTACATCCAATATGGCCGATAGTCCCAGTTTTTTTGATAGTCCCATCAGAAAAAGTATAATCAGAACCAATGGCCTGAGCGTTATCTTCTATAACAAAAAGATGGTGTTTTGCCGCAAATTCAAGGACCTTTTCCATATTGGAGCTTTGTCCATATAAATGAACAGGAACAATGGCTTTGGTATTGGGCGTCAAATATTTTTGTAAACCTTCCAGCTCAATATCAAAAGTATCCTCGTTTACATCCACCATTACCGGTTTTAATCCTAAAAGACCGATAACTTCTGCTGTAGCAACATAAGTGAAAGCAGGGCAGATGATTTCGTCACCAGGCTGCAGATCAAGTGCCATCATGGCAATTTGAAGCGCATCTGTTCCGTTAGCACATGGAATAACATGTTTTACGCCCAGATATTTTTCAAAATCCTGTTGGAATTCTTTTACAGCAGGACCATTAATAAATGCTGTATTGTCTATACATTCCTGAATGCCAGCATCTACGTCTTCTTTTATTTTCAGGTACTGACCTTTAAGATCAACCATTTGAATTTTCATATCTTTAGTTTTTTGAGTGCATGTAGAAGTGCAAATTTTAACTTACAATAAGTTCACTGATTTTATTTCCTATCGCAAGGCAGGAAGTGGCTGCCGGAGAGGGTGCATTTCTAACATGAATGATATTTCCGTTTTTCACAATATCAAAATCATCAATCAATCCTCCATTTCTGTCGCAAGCTTGGGCTCTTACACCTGAACCACCTGCTACAAGGTCATTTTCCTGTATTTCGGGTAAAAGTTTCTGTAAGGCTTTTGTAAATGCAGATTTGGAAAGTGAACGGTGCATTTCTCCCATTCCTGTCTTTCCGTATTTCGCTACAATTTTTCTGAATCCAGGCCATAGCATGGTCTGCATAGTTTCGCTGAAATTGAAATCGAAAAAATGGTATCCTTCTTTTTTGAAAGCCAGCACCGCATTAGGGCCAGCTTCAATATTACCATCAATCATTCTTGTAAAGTGTACTCCAAGAAACGGAAAACTTGGGTCAGGTACCGGGTAAATAAGATGTTTTACCAGATGTTTTTTTTCATCCTTAATTTTATAATATTCTCCTCTGAACGGAATAATGACCACATCGTTTTTTTCATTGGTCATCTTGGTGATCTTATCAGAATACAGTCCTGCACAGGAAATTAACTTTTTAGTTTTAAATTCGGAAGTATTGGTTTTTACAATAATTTCTGATCCTTGATCAATAATATTTTTTACTTCATTATTGAATCTTACTTCTCCTCCTAATTCTTCAAAAAGCTCTTTTATTTTTTTTGCAATTCCAGGATAGTCAATAATTCCGGTCTGTGGAACTCTAATTGCTTTTACGCCTTCACAATGAGGCTCAATTTCACGAAACTCTTCTCTTGAAAGATATTTCAAATTCTGTAGACCGTTTTCAACTCCTCTTTTATAAATAGTATCTAAAAGTGGTAACTCTTCCTGTGAAGTGGCTACGATTATTTTTCCACAAAGGTCATATCTTATTCCATATTTCTCAGCAAAATTAATGACTGAGTTATATCCTTCGATACAATTTTTTGCTTTAAGACTTCCCGGCTTATAGTAAATTCCACTATGGATGACTCCACTGTTGTGTCCCGATTGGTGCAAAGCCACATCGGTTTCTTTTTCCAAAATTAAAATCTTAGAATCAGGATTTTTCAGTTGAGTCTGATAGGCTGTAGCCAATCCTACCAAACCTGCACCAATGATTATAATATCATAGTTCATTATCTGTTACAATCTTGCATCCACCAGATTTCTGTCTAAACATGCTTTGGTATCGAAAACCACCGCATTTTCTTTTTTAAGCTGATCCAAATCCATTTCCAGGAACTCATTATGAGATACTGCAATAACTAAAGAATCATACTTTTTTCCTTCCTGAAGAGCATCCAGAATATCAATTCCATATTCATGCTTTACTTCTTCTTTGCTCGCCCATGGATCATAAATATCCACATTTACACCATAGTCAGCAAGTTCTCTATAAATATCTACAACTTTAGTATTTCTTACATCCGGACAGTTTTCTTTGAATGTAACTCCCAAAATCAAGGCATTCGAGTTTTTGATCACTCCACCTTTTGCAATAAGAAGTTTTACTACTTTGGCTGCCACAAACTTTGCAATAGAATCGTTTACACGTCTTCCAGATAAAATAACATCTGGGTGATACCCCAACTGCTCTGCTTTGTGTGCCAAGTAATAAGGATCTACAGAGATACAATGTCCTCCTACTAATCCCGGTTTATATTTAAGGAAATTATATTTTGTACCTGCGGCTTCCAATACGTCATTGGTATCGATTCCTACTCTATCAAAAATTAAAGCCAATTCGTTAACAAAAGAAATATTAACATCTCTTTGTGCATTTTCAATAGCTTTTGAAGCTTCTGCTACTTTAATGCTGGGTGCTTTATGCGTTCCGGCTGTAATGATTTTTTTATAGAGCCTATCTACTTCTTCAGCGATTTCTTCCGTAGAACCTGAAGTTACTTTTTTAACACTGGTAAGTGTATTTATCTTATCTCCCGGATTAATTCTTTCCGGAGAGTATCCTACAAAAAAGTCTTCATTAAACCTAAGTCCTGAATGCTTCTCAAGAACCGGGACACACTCTTCTTCTGTACATCCTGGGAAAACCGTAGATTCATAAATAATAATATCTCCTTTTTTGATAATTTCTCCTAACATTTTTGAAGCAGAAATCAAAGGATTTAAATCCGGTGCATTGTACTTGTCAATTGGTGTAGGAACGGTTACAATAAATACATTAGCTTCAGAAATATCCGATAACAGGCTTGTTGCTTTATAACCTAGAGAACCATTAGATTCATTATATCTTTTCAGTCCGTTATTTAATTTATCAACATCTGCTTCAAGCGTTATATCCTTTCCTTTATTAAGCTCATCAACACGCAGGGTATTGATATCAAAACCGAAAACAGGATAGTGATCTGCAAATTCAAGGGATAAAGGAAGACCTACATAACCTTGACCTATAACAGCTATTTTATATGTTGTTGTCATTAGCTAAGTTTATTTTTTATTTTCTGAAACCATGATTTTTCTGCGTCCTGGTTATAACCATAACCATATTTATTACTGTATCCTAAATCGTCCCTGTTTACATCGTTAAGTACAAAACCAACATTTTTGATTTTTTTCTGATCGATATTACTATTGGCAAATTCTAATAATGCTTTTTCTGTGTATTTAGATCTGGATACATAAATAGTGACATCAGAAAGTTCCGCAATAAGGAAAGTATCTGTAACTAGTAATAATGGTGCAGTATCTAAAATAATATATTCATATTTATCTTTCAATTCGTTGAGAAGAATCTCATAACGACCATTGGATAATAATTCTGTAGGATTTGGTGGAATCATACCTGAATAAATGACATCCAGATAAGGATTAAAGGATGATACATGAATAATATCTTCAAGTCTCATTTCATCATTATAAAGATACTCCGTAAGTCCGGTAAGTCCTTTTCTCGCAGGATTGTATCTTTGAAGCTGAGGATTTCTGACATCGGATCCTATGATAATCGCTTTTTTCTTAGGATTTGCCAATGTTAAAGCTAAATTGACAGAAGTAAATGTTTTTCCTTCTCCTTTCACGGTTGAAGTAACAAACACAACTTTTCCTTTTTTCTCTTTAGGAAGCATGAAATTCATATTGGTAATAAGAATTCTAAATGCTTCCGCCATAGGAGTAATATCATTCATTTTTACTATTTCAGAATCTCCTTTTTCAAGGCTTGGTAATTCTGCAATAATAGGAGCATGTACTAATTTCTCCAGATCATGTTTAGTGACCACTTTATTATTTAATAATTCTGAGAAATAAATAATTAAAAATGGAATGAAAAGACCTATAAATAATGCCGCTAATAGAATAACTTGTGTTTTTGGAGCTACAGGATTCCCCAGCGCATACGCCTGATCAATAACTCTGGCTTTAGGTGCAGTAATAGACTGTGCAATTGCTGTTTCTTCTCTTTTTTGCAGTAATAACAAATATAAATTCTCTTTAATCTGCTGCTGTCTTTCTATCCCTCTAAACAATTTTTCAATAGATGGAATTTTAGCAATTTTTCCGGAAACTTTATTCTGCTCTCCTACATATTCATTTCGAGCGAGTTCCAATCCTGTTTTATTTCTTTGAAGAGTCTCAACAACCGAGGTACGAAGTGCATTGATTTGCTTGCTGATTTCTACAACCGTTGGGTTTTCCGTAGTTGCAGATTCTAATAATCTTGCTCTATGTAAAACTAACTGATTATATGATGCAATACCAGAAGCTGCTTCAGTACTATTTAATCCGATATTCGATGGTAAAACCTGATACTGCCCTTGTCTGGAGATGAAAGAGATTAAAGAATTTGTCAATTCGATCTGGGCATCAAGATCCAATTGTTTTCCACGAGCTGTGGCTGAGCTCTCCAAATTAATTTTAGCTTCAGCTTCAAGATCGGTAAGATTATTTTTGGTTTTAAAACTTTCTTTTTCATTTTCAACCTGCCCAAGTTCAACAGAAAGTTTTTTCACTCTATCTTCAATAAAGTCCAATGTTTTTTTAGATTCCAGGTTTTTATCTAAAATAGCATCGTTGTTATAGGCAACAACTAAGGAGTTAAGAATATCTTCTGCTTTTGAAGTTTGAGGATAATTTATCGATAGTCGAAGTACAGTAGCATCTTTATTTGCAAGACTTACATCAAGAGCGCCCGTCAAGCTGTTGACTTTTGCTTCAACAGACGAAATATTTAGTTCTAATTTGTTTGTATTTGCCCCTTGTGCAGCCTTTTCGTTAAATTTATTATTTTTAGTAATGATAATATCGGCAAACGGGAGACTGATCATTCTGCCATAGCTGGAAATAATTTCTTTATTAAGCCCATCATACTGTATTGAAATCTGATCTCCTTTTAACTCTATATTTATAGAATTCGTTGAGCTTTTAGATGGTTTTTCATTTACAATCTTTACATCAATAGGTGACGATTCTTTATAAAGCTCAATACTTCTGATCCTGCCTTTGGCAATAATGTTTGTTTGAAGGTTATGATTAATAACCACATCATGCATCAGTTTTTTCGATTTCAGTATCTCAATCTCATTAGAAATACTATTTGTTTTCATCCCTCCCAATCCTGATAAATCAGAAAGAACACCTAAATCATTAGTTGATGATGAGTTTTTTGAATCCTTTATAAGTAGTGTTGTCTCTACATGATAAACTGGAGTGATAAATTTTACTGCAAAATAACTGATTACTAATGCTAGGATTGCACTAAAAATGAACCATGGCCATTTTCTTAAATAGGGTCTGATTACATCATTAATGCTCACTTTATTTGATTTTGTTTCTGCTTCTGAAAATTGAAAAGTTCGCTGGTTATCCATCAATTTTTATTTCTTATTAAATAAACTTACTACAACGGCAATTGCTGTAACCGCAATAGAAATGGCGGTCAGGTAAAGTCCTGTGTTGGGATTTTGTTTTGCCATAACATCTTTTGTATTGTTTGAAGAAACAATAATGGCATCGCCCTGTTTAAGATTATAATATGGAGAATTAATTGAATTAGCATCATGAATGTTAATACGTCCATGAGAAACAACTCCATTTTCTGTTCTGACAACCAATATATCCTCTCTTTTTCCATACTGAGTCAGATCTCCGGCCATTCCTAATGCATTTAAGATTGTTGCTTGTCCGTTGGCTATAGTATAATCACCCTGTCTATTTACTTCACCCAGTATTGTAACTTTAAAATTCGAAAGTCTCACACTAACAGTTGGATTAATGACATATTTCGTCATTTTTTCCCTTAGCTCATCCTTAAAAGCTGTCAAACTTTTATCAGATGTATTCAGTTTTCCCAATATTGGAAAGTCAATATCTCCATTTCCATCTACAATATAAGTAGGTCCTGACAGTACTGTCGTTCCCTGATTAGGAGTATTTCCTCCTGCTACCGTATTTGTTTGGATAAGTTCTGAGGAAGAATAATTCTGATTAAAAGGCTTTACAACGTCCATATCTTTTGCTGTAATCAAAATAATCAGCTGATCTCCTGCTTGAATGGTATTTGCTGAATTTTTAGCAGAGGCATTGATTGCGACCTGTTCTATATTCTGCATATAATTTAAATCATTCTTCGCATTGGGATTAACTTTACAGGAAACCGCTAAAGAGGACACCAAGATTACTGCTAATATTTTTCCTTTCATTATATTGTTAAATTGTGCAAATATACATTTATATTTTTTCTATTTATCTAAGGCCTCATAGATTGAATTATTGCTGCGGAATTCCGGCACTATCGTTTTAAGAATCCTTACTACTTCCACTTTATCTCTTCTAAGGGAAGCTTTAGTAATTTGCTTAGTAAGTGTATCTATTTCTTCAAATCCTGTAGAAGGATCTTTAGAGATCATAATTTTGTCATTATGGGTAGGAAGTGTTTTCGCATCATCACTCAAGAGCTCTTCATACAGCTTTTCCCCAGGCCTTAATCCTGTATAAATGATTTTAATATCAATATTAGGCTCGAACCCGGACAATTTGATCATTCTTTTCGCAAGATCAAGAATTTTAACCGGTTCCCCCATATCAAAGACAAAAATTTCACCTCCTTCTCCCATTGTTCCGGCCTGAAGTACAAGTTCACAAGCCTCCGGAATCGTCATAAAATATCTTACAATTTCCGGGTGAGTGATGGTTATCGGACCTCCAGCTTCAATCTGTTTCTTAAAATGAGGAATCACAGAACCATTGGATCCTAATACGTTTCCAAAGCGTGTTGTAATAAATTTAGTAATATTACCATCTACATTTTGAAGTGATTGTACAAAAAGTTCAGCAGCTCGTTTTGAAGCCCCCATTACGTTGGTTGGATTTACAGCTTTATCTGTAGATACCATTACGAACCTATTTACTTTATACTTGCTGGATAATGTCGCCACAATCTTTGATCCTAATATATTAACAAAAATTGCTTCATGAGGATTTTCTTCTACCAAAGGTACATGCTTATAAGCTGCAGCATGGTATACCATCGAAAACTTATAGGTTTCAAACAGGGACTCCATTCTGTGATAATTAGAAACATCTCCTAAAACAAATTTGAAAGGAATATGAGGAAACTTCTCTCTCATTTCGAGTTCAATTTCATAAAGCGGTGTCTCTGCCTGATCCAGAATTACAATTAAAGAAGGATTGAAGTTGGCCACCTGTCTTACAATTTCGCTTCCTATAGATCCTGCTCCACCGGTTACCAATACTGTTTTATCAAAATGTCGGCTCTTAACTTTTTCGTTCTGAATTTTGATAGGTTTTCTATTTAGCAAATCTTCAATCTGAAGATTTCTGATAGATCCGCCCAAATCACTGTCTCTCAATTTTTGTACTGACGGTGCTTTGAAGACATTAAGATCCTTCTCTAAAAATAAGTTTACCCACGCATTCATCTCATCTCTGGCCATCATTTCTTTAACAATGAGGACGCCATCAATAATAAGATCTTCTTTTGTATTTTCTTCTATTTTTTGTTTTCCGTAAATAGGTTTTCCTAGGAGAGATGCCCTTTTGGAGTCTGTTCTTTGAGTTAAAAAACCTACAACCTGATAAGGCAGGCTTGGGTTATCCAGAATAGCACGTGCTATTGCAATTGATTGTTCATCAATTCCCAGTACCAGAATTCTTTTTTTCAGTGCACTTCTTCTGTATTCCCTTACGATATGGAAAAATTCTTTCACATATAATCTGAAAAGGAATAATCCCATAAATGAAATTACAAAGTAAAGGATCAGATAGGGAGTAAGGATAAACTTAGCTCCCGTTGTCCAGAAATAAAGAATATTTATCGTACCGATAGCCAGCATTGTACAAAAGCAGGATATCAGAAGCTTAAATAAATCTATAAATGTTGAATGGCGAATAATCCCCGCATAAGTCTTGAAGAGATACATAAAAGCCGTATTCATCAGAATAATAAAAGCGAAAATTAAGCTTTTATCTTCATGATATATAAATTCCTGCTTGGTGATTTTTTCGATAATGTAAGTAGAAAGAAATAAAGATATAACCAGAATAATAATGTCTATTACAAGAATTATCCATCTAGGAAGGTATCTTACGTCTGAGAGATTGACAACATTATCCCCTCCAAATATTGTTTTTCTAAGAGAATCGTACATTGTCTATATTGGTGTTCATATTTAATTAAGGTGTAATATCTGATCATCCGATCAAAGATAATTCCGATACAATCATACAAAAATAAAATAAATTTATCTCAATATGTTGAAATCAAAAATAAATTTGATGTTATATTTATGAAATCTAACAATTCCATAACGATACAGCTAAACTCACAGACAAAAATCATACCATATAAAGTCTTATAAAGACGATATTTATCTATAAAAATTCTTTATTTCAGCTGTTTTATCTTTAAAATAATTATTAAATCTTTATGTATCAACCTCTTTCACCGAATTGATTGTTTTGTTCTGAAAAGTCATATGTCAAGTTTTTTTAAATTCATTAATATATTAGTCAAAAATATCAATTATTTTTTCATATTCAAAACCTTTACTCATCAAATGCTTTATTGTCTTGGTTTTTTTTTGATATTCTTTCAAACCTGTTTGTTTGGAATAATACGCTTCAAAAATTTTTCTGATAGTCTTCTCATAATCAGAATCATCTATCTCATCAAAACATGAGTTGATCAATCTTTCTGAAATCTGTTTTTGCTTCAGGTTCATCTTTATTTTGGTCTTACCCCAGTGTTTAATATAAAATTTGCCTCTGATATAGCTTCGTGCAAACCTTTCTTCATTGAGATAATTTTCCTGAAGGAGGTACAAAATGATTTCTTCTTTTGCTTCATCAATCAGCAAAAACTCTCTCATCTTCTGCTCCACTTCTGCATGGCAACGATCCTGGTACACACAATAGTTGACCAGTTTCTGTTTGATTTCTTCGAAAGTATAAGATTTCTTTTCCATTTGAATAAAAAAAGAATGAGCATTTGCCCATTCTTTATATGATATTGAAGTGCCTGTTAGTAATTAAACAAAGCTTTTCCTTCCATTAATTCGTTAACTTTCTTTCTTACAGATGTAAGAACTTCTTCATTTTTAATATTATCTACCACTTCAGAAATTAACCCTGCAATAGTATCCATATCATTTTCTTTCAATCCTCTTGTTGTAATAGCTGCTGTTCCTAATCTGATACCAGATGTTGTAAATGGTGATTTATCATCAAAAGGAACCATATTTTTGTTGCAGGTAATATCAGCAAGCACTAATGCCTTTTCAGTTTCTTTACCATTCACACCTTTGTTTCTAAGATCTACCAGCATCAGGTGGTTGTCTGTACCTCCGCTTACAATATCAAATCCTCTGTCGATCATTGCTTTTGATAATGCCTGAGCATTGGATTTAACCTGTTTTGCATACGTTTCAAACTGTCCGTCCAAAGCCTCACCGAAAGCTACTGCTTTACCAGCAATCACATGCTCAAGCGGCCCTCCCTGAATACCTGGGAATACAGCTCCGTCCAATACCTGGCTCATCATTTTGATTTCTCCTTTTGGAGTTTTGTGGCCATATGTATTTTCAAAATCTTTCCCCATCATGATCATACCTCCTCTTGGACCTCTTAAGGTTTTGTGAGTAGTAGTTGTTACGACATGACAGTGTTCGAATGGAGAGTTTAATAATCCTTTTGCAACTAAACCAGCCGGGTGAGCGATATCTGCCCAAAGTGTAGCTCCAATTTCGTCTGCCACTTCTCTGAATTTAGCATAATCCAGATCTCTTGAATACGCTGAGAAACCTGCAATAAGCATTTTTGGTTTTTCTCTTAAAGCAATTTCTCTCATCTGGTCATAATCAATAAGCCCCGTTTCCTGCTGAACTCCATAAGATACTACATTATATTGAATACCTGAGAAATTCACAGCAGAACCGTGAGTAAGGTGTCCTCCCATTGAAAGGTCCATCCCCATGATTTTGTCACCTGGTTTCAAAACAGCAAGATAAATGGCTGCATTCGCCTGAGAACCGGAATGTGGCTGAACATTCACATAGTCTACTCCGAAAAGTTCTTTTGCTCTGTTGATAGCCAATGTTTCAACCTCATCTACAACTTCACATCCTCCGTAATATCTTTTTCCGGGATATCCTTCAGCATATTTATTTGTCAGTACACTTCCCATTGCCTTCATCACGTTTTCAGAAACAAAGTTTTCTGATGCGATAAG
>JASLCD010000256.1 GCA_030146295.1 Chryseobacterium sp. | reverse complement strand
GGTCCATCTTCTTCTATATTTCTACAAGCGGTAGTTGATACTATAGCGCCAAGCATTAAAGAATATAAAACGAACTTTTTCATGTTATAAAGAATTAAATTATTTATTAGATTATTTGTTGAGTGAATTAAAAATTGTATCCCAGTGTTAAACTGATATTGGTTCCTGAAAGTCTTTCAATGGCAAGAGCATCTTTGCTGTCATACTTACCGTTGTCGTTCAGGTCATGGTAGAATTTAGCACGACGGTTCAGGATATCTGAAACATTCAGCTTGATCTCTCCTTTGTTGCTCCATATTTTTTTAGCAAGCTGGAAGTCAAGAAGAGGTCTTGGTGCTTCCCAGATTGGTGGTACCTGATCATTTCCTACATAAAGGATTCTTCTTCCGATCATGTTGAACAGTACTGTAGAAGACCATCCGGATTTTTCAGTATCATACTGAAGGCTTACATTGACTGTGTATGGAGATTGCCCCTGCATAGGTCTGTCAATCTTAGTTGCTTCGTCTGTTACTTTGTTTTTAATTAAAGCTACGTTTCCACCCAGCGTAAAGTTTTTAAGAGCACTTACAAAATCCAGTTTTTTTCTGACTTCCAATTCCACCCCATAAGCATCAGCTTTATCTACGTTAAGGTAGTTGAAGGTATTACTTGTTCCTACCCCCGATTGGTTGAAGTATAATTCGATTGGCTTTTTGAAATTTTTATAGAAACCTGCTACGGATATGATTTCTCCGTTTCTTGGGTAATATTCCCAACGAACGTCGGCACTCGTAATTTTGGTTCTTTCAATAGATTTGTTACCGATTACGGTAGCTCCCAGATCAAAGTCATAATATGCTAAAGGAGAAACCTCTCTGAACTCCGGTCTTACAACAGTTTGTGAACCTGCAAGACGGATATTCATTTTTGGATTTACCTTGAATGTTAAGTTAACGGCAGGTAAGAAGTCTGTAACACGTGTGTTGACAAAACGGTCATCACTTTTTTTCGTGCTTCCTACCAATTGGTCAAAGTTCTCAACTCTTAATCCCCAAACCGCTCTTAACCATGGTGTAAAGTTGTTGTCAAACTGTAAATACCCTGCGTTAAGGATTGTGTTGGCAATATATCGGTACTGATTTCCTGCAATTTCATCGAATGTAAAACCACCATTACCACCGAAGTTTCCTGGATTAAAAATGGTTTCGAAAGGCTGGGAAAGTAATCCCTGATTGAAATTTTCAAGTCTTACAGAGAATGGTCTTGAGTTATAGATCCTGTCTTTTACCTGGAATAAATAACCTCCTTTGATGGTTTGTTTTTGACCAAACATTGTAAACGACTTGGAAATATCACCACCTGCATTATATAAATAGTCACTTAGAGTAGAGTAGAATACACTTCCTGATTTTTGAGAAAGACCATTAGAGATCAATGCCAAATAAGGACTTCCCGGCATGTTTGTGTATTGGTTATACTGCAAACGCTGTAGCAAAGGAATGTACTGATCCAGAATCCCGAAACTTCCATACCAGTTCACGGTAAATCCGCCAAGAGCCTCTATTTTGTGAGTACCGGTAAGGGTAGAATTATAGAACGTTGTTTCTTTAAATCCTATCTCTCTTGCCATGATATTTGTTCCGTTGATCGGATCAAACTCAAAATCCTTTCCTGTTCTGAAAGACATGTGGTTCACCGTATTGTTGGTGATGATGTTCTTTAAGGAAATTTTATTGTTGTTGTTTAATTTTAAAGAAAGATTCAACATCCCTCCTAAAATAATATCATTGCTGTATTTTTCTGTGAAATAATCGAAGTTGGTATCAGCAAGCTGATCGTTGATGGTAAAGAAACGGTTGGTAGACTCAGTTCTTCTTTTGTTATTGCTATAGTTTAAAACAGCAATTACCCCTAAATCTTTTCCAAAAAGTTTTGTATTGAAACCTCCGTCAAGCTGTAAGCTTAAATTTTCCGGATATCCAATACTGTTGTATCCTAAGTTCTTTGTGAATCCTTTACCAATCTCAGTTTTCTGACCTTCATTGAGAATGCTGAATGCATTTTTTGCAGGCATATTGGTAGGAAGTTTTCTGTAACCGTCATCAATTCCTAAGAAATCCCATTTTCCGCCTTTCTGCATATGGAATTCCTGTCCCATAGTAGCAGTATTTCCTCCTACACCTACCTGTACATTGAAGAAGTTTTTATTAGGAATGTCCTTTGTATTTACCTGAATCAATGCTCCTCCCCATTCACCGGTATATTCAGGAATGAAAGTTTTATTGATGACAAGGGTTTCGATAACGTTTGCCGGGAAAAGGTCAAAAGAGAACGTCTTTCTGTCCGGTTCCGTACTGGATAACTGAATACCATTCAGCATCGCCTGGTTATAACGGTCTGATAGACCTCTTACTACGATATATTTTCCTTCAGATAAACTCACCCCGGAAACTCTTTTCAGAACTTCACCGGTGTTTCTGTCCGGACTTCTTTTAATAGCTTCAACCCCGATAACCTGAGAAACTACACCGGCGTTTTTCTGTAAACCGATGGTAGAGGCTATGGTTTCTTTTCTTGCGTTTGATTTTATGACAACTCCCTCAATTTCTTTTTCTTTGGTAGAGGGCTTGTCCATTACGATATCAAGATGAGTATTACCTTCATTTTTGATAATAACCTCACTGATCTCTTTTCTGTTATACCCATTGGAGCTTACCGTTACAACGTAATTGGTGCCGGGGGACAGGTTGATAGAGTAGTATCCGGAAATGTCAGTTGTTACCTCCTGTCCATTTACTTTTACCTTTACTCCTTCTATAGGAGTGTTATCTTTCTCGTCCAATACCCTACCTTCCAAAATCTGACTTTGTGCAAAAGCATAGCCAGCAGAAAACAAGGCAAGTAGCATGATGCTCTTGTGGAGTTGTTTTTTCATTTTACTTCTTTTACTTCTTTTTCAAGGGCAAAATAAGGGCTAAGTTTTTAAGAAAACTTTAGGAGAATCTTAATTAATTGTGAAGTTTATGTTAATAGATAATATCTATTAATAAGCAGTAGAGTTCACTTTTTATGATTGTGTTTTTTGTTTTTATTTTAATTAATCTTTTGTATATTTGTTTTATATGTATTTTTATATTGATATTTTTATTGATTTTTTAATTTAAAATTGATAAATTGTTTTTTAATAATTAGTTAACATAACATAAATGAGAAGACCGGTGAAAATACCTATTTTTGTGGGAATTCTTAAACTAGAAGATGAGCAAAAAAATTCTTTTAATAGACG
>JASLCD010000247.1 GCA_030146295.1 Chryseobacterium sp. | reverse complement strand
TTTTGGGAAAAGAAGAGGGCATTCCGCTGGTACTTCTGCCAGGATTGGGTGGGTCAATGGATGACTGGGATCCTGCAGTCACCGATGGCTTGGCAAAACAATATAAAGTCATTATTTTCGACAATAAAGGAGTGGCTTCTTCAAAGGGAATTACCCCTAATACCGTTCAGGCAATGGCCGATGACGCTGTCGATTTTATCAAAGCACTGAATCTGAATAAAGTGAATATCATGGGATTTTCTATGGGTGGGTTTGTTACCCAGAGAATCGTATTAACGAATCCGTCACTGATTAATAAGGTGATTTTAACCGGTACAGGGCCGCAGGGAGCAATCGGATTGTCAAACTTACCTGATATTGTTGCGGGAACAGCTGGATTAAGTCCTGAAGCTTCATTTCTCAAATTCGGATTCACAGAATCTGCTCAGAGTACTGCGGAAGGGAAGGCTTCTTATGCAAGAATTCAGCTTCGTAAAACAGACAGAGACCTTCCGTTAAGTGATGCCGCTTCCACGGCACAGTTCACCGCTGTACTGAGCTGGGCTCAACCCAATGCTGACGCACTTACAGAAATAAAAAAAATTAAAAATCCGGTGCTTATTGTTCATGGTGAAAATGACCTTCCGGTAGCTGTTCAGAATGCTAAAAACCTGGCACAGAATTTAGACCATGCAGAGTTGGTCATTTTCCCGGACTCAGGGCACGCTTCTTTCTATCAGAATCATGTTTCTTTTATAGCGAAAGCTATTGAATTCCTTGGAAAATAAGTGATAATTTATAAAATGTATAAAAGACCTCGCTGATTAACAGCGAGGTTTTTGTTTTTATGAGAAAGTTGAGTTGAATTTCTTCAGAGCCTCTTCACTTACAGGCGTAAAAAAATTAATCATATTTCCATCCGGATCACAGAACAGAAGAGATCTGTTTCCCCATGGCATCGTTGTTGGTTCCTGAATTATTTCAGAAGCTATCCCCTTGATTCTTTCATATTCTTCATCTACATTTTTAACCAGAAACTCAATGATGGTTGATTTTGTTCCTGCAAACCCGGTAAGGCCTTCCGAAAACATTTTCATGGTCCGGGTACTTCCAATAGCGATTGTAACAGAATCCGCAGAAAGTTCTGCAAAATCTTCCGTATACCATGTGGCAGATATTCCAATAGCCTGTTCATAAAATTCTACTGCTGCTTTAATGTCTTTACTGATGAGTCTTAATGAGGTAAATTTCATAAGGTATTTTTTGTTTAAATTAATTTTAAACAAAGGTAACAGTTGGGTATGACAACAGTTTGTCAGTAGAAAATTAAAGCTTTTAAGCTAAATTATTTTACTAATAAAAATTAGCAATATGAATTAACCGCTTAAAGTCGATGATCTGTATTTTCCTTCCTTCACATTTTATAAGTTTTTCCTGTTTAAAATCATTAATGATGCGGGCTAATGTTTCTCTGGCTGTCCCTACCATATTTGCCAGATCTATACGGGAAAGGGAAATGAATACTTCCTGATCAGGATCATCATTGGATTTGTACTTATCATGAAGAATAAGCAAACTCAAAGCAGCTCTTTCTCTGACTGTACGATGAGATAAAACAGCAATAAGATTCGCCATGACACTGAATTCATGGCTGAGAGACTTCAGCAGCAGCCTTGAAAGTACTGATGACTGGCTGAGAATATCCAGAAAACTGTCTTTTGAAATGAATGAGATGACAGAATTTTCCAGTGTTGAGGTCGTATCACCATAAGATTCATTACTCAGAATGGCAGAATATCCAAAGAATTCTCCGGAACTGTAAATGTAAATAATCTGTTCTCTTCCGTCATTATCCACCTTATACTTCTTTATTTTTCCTTCGTTAAGGTAGTAAACACCATTAGGTTTGGTCCCGTCTGTAAATATGGGCTCATTTTTACGGTAATTTTTGGTTTTCATGGCTCCTGTAAGCAGATTTTTGTCATACTCAGGGAGTTCATCAAAAAGATACTGATTATTAAAAATAAATTTAGAGATCATAATTTTTCTATACAGACTGTTGAATAAGCGCTCGGTTTTTTAACTTAAATCACATTTTAAACTGATGCAGATCACCAATTTTTTTTCCCGAACGAATTACTTTTACAAAAGTAATAAAATTGATTTTGAATTAAGAAACAAGGCATTTCACAGAGGACGAAAGAACTTGTTTTTACTTCCTGTAATGATCTGTATTTATTACTGAAAATACATTAAAAGGGATATTGTAGATCTATAAATGACACTGGATAAATATTTAAGCGGACATGTTTTTCACAGCTTTATGCTGACATTTTAAAATTATTTTTTTTTACTTATTTATCTTATCCAGCTGTTTTTTTGATGCTTGAATATTTTTAGAATAGCATTTTAAAGATACCCTTTATAAAAAACTGTATTTTGAATGACTAGAAATATAAAATGTTCAGACACAGAGGGAAAAACAGAACCTATTTTCACAATCTTAAACTGGCATCAGCACTTTCATTCGTAGCCGGTATCGTGAATATTGTGGGTGTTTTGTCTGTGAAAGTGCTTACAACCAATATAACAGGACACTTTGCTTTCTTTTCTGAAGAGATTCTTCTGCATCATTACAGCGAAGCACTTACTTATTTTCTGTTTATTATCTGTTTTCTTGGGGGAGCCTTTTGTTCCAGTTTCTTGGTGGAATTTTCATCAGGGAGCAGAACAGTTCGACCGCATCTCATTCCTTTAATAACCGAAATTTTGATATTAGGATTTGTAGGAATATCAGGGTATGAAAAATTAAAAATTTCGGTATCTCCTCACGCAATTGCAGGACTTCTGCTGTTTGCAATGGGAGTTCAGAATTCATTGGTGACAAGAGTCTCTCAGTCTATAGTGAGAACTACTCATCTTACAGGATTATTTACTGATCTGGGTATAGAACTTTCAAAATTGTTTTTTAAAGAAAGGAAAAATGAACAGCGGCAGCTTAAAAAGAATATTACCCTGAAACTGGTGATTATTGCCTGCTTTTTTTCAGGATGTATCATTGGTGGTTTTGGGTACCGCATGATTCAGTTAAAAACACTGATTGTGACCGCAGGATTATTGTTCTGTGTAATCCGGTATGATAAACTGCTGTACAGATATTATTCCTTAAAAAGAAAATTGAGATAAAGCAGAATAAAAAAGGATATTCCGTGTATGGGAATATCCTTTTTAAAATTTATGGAGTGACCGGCTGGATCACAAAAGTTTCCGTATCTGTTGTATGGGCGGAAAAATAACCCAAAGCCCCATTGTTGATATTACTTGGTGGATTGGCTGGAGTAGTACCTCCGCCATTGCCTCCGGAAATTTGAAGCAGAGCACTGTAATAGGTGAATATATTGTTATCAATAGATTGCATCTCTACATGAATTTTGTCTCCCACGATCACTTCGTGATCTCTGCCGTCGTTATTATCATTTGGCAGAATCAGAGGCTGTTGGTTGGGCATTCCGTTATTTACATTATCTGAAAAGGTATTCATGTATTTTTTAGGAAGATCATTGATCGTAAAACTAAAAAGATAACGGTTTCCAAGCGGCATCGGATCTGTAAAGATTGGTAAAAGGGTATAAGTAGTCTTATCTCCGAATTTGAAAGAGCTTTGCTGCAATCC
Organism: Chryseobacterium sp.; assembly: GCA_030146295.1. GTDB lineage: Bacteria > Bacteroidota > Bacteroidia > Flavobacteriales > Weeksellaceae > Chryseobacterium. The sequence goes on along the minus strand of JASLCD010000247.1, from coordinate 20,408 downwards.
GTCAAAATAAACCACGTCAGGCATTTTACTTTGAGCAGTGTACTGCTTTCCTTCTGCCTGTACTTTTAATGTATAAGTTCTGCCAGGCTGCCCCGCAAAAGCAGTCGTTTCATATATTCCATTTCCTGCATAATGAAGGGTTTCGGTTTGCCCTGTATCATCACTTAAAATAACCTGGGCTCCGGTGACAGCCGGATACTGGTTAGGTGCTGAAAATCCAACTGATTTTGTGATTTTTACGGTATAAGGTCCGGGTTTATTGGTTACATTTCCTTCAATGACAATATTTCCGCTCTGATCGTTCAGATCCAGATCGATCTCTTTTTCACAAGAGGTTAGTGCAAAGAGAGATAATATGATATAAAAAGTATTTTTCATGATTTAGAATTTGAAGTTATAAGTGATGTTGGGTACCCAGCGGAACAAAGAAGTCTGCATCGCACGTGTTGTTCCGGGACGGTCAGGATTGTCTTCGAAGTTGATTGTGTAGGCATTCTCTCTACCATACAGGTTATAAATACCGAAGGTCCATGAGCCGCGGAACCGTTTATTGGAACTGGGTTCATAAGTTGCACTCAGGTCCATTCTGTGATAGGCAGGCATCCTGTCTGCATTTCTGTTGCTGTACTGGAATATTGTCTGACCATTCAGCTCATACTTTCCGGTAGGGAAGGTAACGGCATTTCCTGTGCTGTAAACAAATAATCCTGAAAAGCTCCATTTCGGATTCAGTTGGTAAGTTGCCACGATGGAAAGGTCGTGGGTCTTATCCATTCTGGCATTGTACCATTCGTTATTATTAATTCCGTTGATCTTTCTTTCCGTTTTAGAAAGGGTATAGGAAATCCATCCTGTAAGTTTTCCGCTTTTCTTTTTGGCAATAAGTTCCAGACCGTAAGCTCTTCCTTTACCGAATAACAGTTCACTTTCTACATCAGATCCGGCATCAAATCCAATCTGAGCCCCGTTTTTGAAATCGATTTGATTTTTCATGGATTTGTAATAAACTTCAGCATTCAACTCATAATTATTGTTGTTGAAATTTCTGCTGTAGCCCATACTGATCTGGTCCGCAATTTCAGGTTTTACCGTATAACTGCTGCCTATCCACTGGTCGGTAGGATTTCCACTGTTGCTGTTGCTTAAAAGGTGAAGATTCTGTGTATTGCGGGAATAACCTCCTTTCACACTGCTCACTTCATTGATACGGTAGTTTGCACTAATCCTTGGTTCAGGATTCACATACGTTTTCCCGAATTTTCCTTTCTCCAAGAACTTACTGTCGGTAAGCACCCCGTTTTCATACGTATTGAATGTATCTCCTCCCAGTACACTGAACGTGGCAAGCCTTACTCCGTAATTGATGGTTAACTTTTCCGTTGCTTTAAAATCATCATTGATGTACACTGCATTCTCCCATGAATATCTCGGGTTTCTTGGAAAACTGCTCACCGTAGTGCCGGAAGCACTGCTTGGGGTAAGGGTATGGTAAATAGACTGAAGACCGAAGCGTACAGAATGCTTGTTCCCGGCAAACCAGGTGAAATCCTGCTTAAGGTTCCAGTCGCGTATTTTTGAATTTAAATCAAATACCGTATCATCATTTTTCAGACTGATTTTATAATCATAATTACTGTAGATGAATGACGTGTTCGAGAATAACTTACTACTGATAATGCTGTTCCATCTCAAAGTGGCCGTAGTATTTCCCCAGTCTGTATTAAACGTATCTCCCAATCCCAGAACGTCTCTTCCGAAATATCCCGAAAGATAAATACGGTTATTTTCATTGATCTGATAATTGGCTTTCAGGTTGAGATCATAAAAATATAACTTGTTGTCTTTATAATCTTTGTTGGTTTTAAGAAATAAATCCGCATACGTTCTTCTTCCCGAAACAATGAATGATGATTTTTCCTTCTGAATAGGCCCTTCAACACTCAGCCTGCTGCTGATGAGACCAATTCCCCCATTCAGGTTATAGTCTTTATTGTTACCATCTTTCATTTTTACATCCAGAACAGAAGAAAGGCGGCCCCCGTACTGCGCAGGACTGTTTCCTTTGATGATGCTGGCATCTTTCAGGGCATCACTGTTGAATGTACTGAAAAAACCAAGAAGGTGGGACGCATTATAAACCGGGGCTTCATCCAGTAATATCAGATTCTGGTCGGTAGCACCACCTCTTACACTGAATCCGCTGCTTCCTTCACCGTTACTTTTGATACCCGGCAGAAGCTGTATGGTTTTCATTACATCCTTTTCCCCAAAAAGAACAGGGAGCTTTTCTATATTTTTTATATTTAACGTTTCCGCTCCCATTTGAGCAGAGGTTAAATTTTTATCCTTTTTTACAGCGGTCACAACTACTTCGTCAATCGCTTTTGTCTCTGCTTCCTGTGGAATAAGAGGAAGATCAAGTTTCATATTCTGATCTACTTTGATCTGCTGTTCAAAATCTTTATATCCGGGATTGGAAATAATGACGGTATAAGTACCTGCAGGAAGTGAAAGAGAGTAAAATCCGTACTCATTGGCTGTAACATTGATGGTAGGATCTTCACTTACTTTTACCGATACTCCGATGAGCAGCTCACCGTTTTTTTTGTCTTTCACGGTTCCACTTACAGAATAGGTTTGTTGGGCTATTGCCAGGGTACTGAAACAGAGCGCTGCGGTGGCAGCGGTAATTTTTAAAAAGGATGTTTGCATTAGTTTATTTTAAAGTAGTAGATCTCTTGTATAGGAATTAATATTTGATTGATGTACGATTAGTTAGATGAATAGGGAATTTGTTACATGTAACAAATTAATTATGAAATAAATCCATTGAAAAAGGATGTTTTCGGAAACGGTAAAAGCAAGAATAAAATAAGACTGTTACATAAAAAATAATATTATGCATTGTATATTGATTTATTAACTGTTTTTTAGTTAATTATGTTAAAAAATAAATTATTAACGATTGTTGTGTGAACTTTATTATTCCTTATTATAAAAATTATAGATCTGAGTATTTAAAGTGCTTCCATTGCCTTCCTGCGATGTTAAGACTTTTTTGACTTAAAAAACCTGTTCAGAGGCTTTGATCAGAATTTTAATCTTATCTTGGCTAAGAATTAAGAGGAAAGAGCATGGAAAATGTGAGACCGTGGATCAGGAAAAATGGTTCCACTGCAATACTGACAATTTTGTTCATTATCGTATTGGTGAATAAAGATGCAAAGGCATGGCTGATGAGGCAGGTTGCTTCCACAGGAATTCTCAATTCCAGTATATCAGAATCAAAAGAAAATCAGAATGCTTCAGCAAGGTTTTCCTATGCCGGATTTATGCTGAAAAGTGAAGACGGAACTGTTATTGATATTTCCGCTTTACAAAACAAAGTAGTGTTCATTAATTTTTGGGCATCGTGGTGTCCTCCCTGCAGAGCAGAATTTCCATCGGTTCAGAAACTGTACGATCAGTATAAAAACAATCCGGACATCGTATTTCTTACTATAAATCTTGATGATAACACGGCCCTTGGAAAATCTTATTTAAAAGAAAAAGGCTTTACAGTTCCTTTTCTGGTGCCGGCTGGCAATATTCCGGGTGTACTTTACAGCGGATCATTACCCACAACTGTTGTATTGGATAAAAAAGGAGAAATCCGTCTGCATCATAATGGATTGGCAGATTACAGCAAAGATTCTTTTTACAAGCAGATCGATGAACTGCTGAAAGAAAAGCTATAATTGTTAAATGATACAGAAGAGATAGAAAAGAGTACTTTTATACCCTAAGAAATAGAATATGCTGCATCAGCTAAGGACCCATATTGAAAAAATAATTCCTCTTACCGATCATGAGTTTGAATTCCTGTCATCCTGTTTTACCTATAAAAGATGCAAAAAACATCAGTTTTTGGTACAGGAAGGAGAAGCGGTTCCGTATAATTATTTTGTATTGAAAGGCCTGTTGAAGCTGGTGTACACCGACGAATCCGGGAAAGAACACATTGTAGGATTTGCTATGGAAGATTGGTGGGAAACCGATTTTCAAGGATACTACCTGCAAACTTCGGCAACCATGTCCTTAGAATGTTTGGAAGATACAGAAGTCTTATGCATTACTCTGGAAGATTATAGAAAACTTTGTGCTCAGCTGCCCAAACTGGAACATTTCTTTCTTGAAAAAGCATATATGGGTTTTATTACCGCTCAGCAACGCACCATTTCCATGATGACAACAGGGATAAAAGATCGGTATGATCAGCTTTTGAAAAAATATCCTTCTCTTGTTCAGCGGGTTCCGAAGTCTCTTTTGGCCGCTTATTTAGGCGTATCGAGAGAAACTTTAAGCCGGCTTACTTTGTAAAAAAGTGATGAGGCTCACACGATAATCGTGATCCTGGTCACAGAGGTTTACTGGATCTGTTTTGCATTTTTGTACCGTAACATATAATAAATTCATACAATGGAAAAAAGAACGGTTAACCCATGGAAATGGCAGGACGAAAGAAGTTATTCTCAGGCTGTAGAAGTAAAAAATGTTGAAAGCACTTTATACTGCTCAGGACAGGCGGCTATTGATCCCGATGGAACGTCCAGTGATAAGGACATGAAATCTCAGTTGGAACAGGCTATTGCCAACCTGGAAGAAGTGATCACTACAGCTGGGTATGAATGCAGCGGTATTGTAAGATTAAATATCTATACCACTTCTACAGAAGAACTCTGGCCTTATTTTCCCATTCTTCAGGAATGGATTGGCAGACATAAAATTCAGCAGGCCGTAACAATGCTTGAAGTAACAGGCTTGTTTGAAACTTTAAAAGTGGAACTTGAAGCTACAGTAGTAAAATAAATAAGAAATTGAGCTTAGAAAACCCAACCTTCAAAATGTAATTTGGAGGTTTTTTCCTACATTTATCCTATACCAATTACGATATCCAAAAATCTTATGAATATTCAACTTTTTTCAAAAAACGCTTTAGTAGGGGGAGCAACCCAGGGAATAGGAGCAGGAATAGCCATAGAGCTGGCAAAATGCGGTGCCAATGTAACCGTTATGGCCCGCAATGAAACAAAACTTAGAGATTTCGTGTCTTCACTGCCGGTAATCAATCCTGATCAGAAACATGAATATCTGGTCGCTGATTTCTCGGACTTTGAAAGCTATAAGAAAATTATAGCAGGATACTTTAACGACCATTCAATAGATATTCTGGTTAACAATACCAATGGTCCGGAACCCGGACTAGCCGTTGATAAAAGTACAGATGACTATCAGAAAGCATTTGATCTTCTTTTTAAAACAGTCTGTGAAACAACATTACTGGCATTGCCTCACATGATCCAGCAGAAAATGGGACGCATTATTAACGTTTCCTCGTTATCCGTAAAAGAACCAATTGGAAATCTGGCATTGTCCAATTCTATCCGCTCTGCTGTAATTGCATGGGCAAAAACTCTTTCCAATGAAATTGCACAACATAATATTACTGTGAATAATGTTCTGACAGGGTATTTTGATACCAAAAGAATTCAAAAGCTGGTTACCCATGAAGCTCAGCAAAGTGGTACTCCGGCGGAAGAAATAAAGAGAGCAAGAGAAAATAAAATTCCGATGAAAAGATTTGGGCAGCCGGAAGAATATGGGCATCTGGTTGCTTTCCTTGCTTCAGAATATGCAAACTACCTTACCGGAACAAGCATTCCTTTGGACGGAGGATTGAATAATACCTATTAAAATGTAATAAACCCTTTTCCTCAGTTGTCATATCAATATTGGAAAATATTATATGAAAAACTGGTCTTTTAAAAAATGGAACACCGTGCTGGGATGGTTCCTTTTTGCTGTTGCACTTATCACTTATCTTTCAACAATGGAGCATTCCCTGAGCTTTTGGGATTGCGGAGAATATATTTCTTCAGCAATAAAGCTTGAGGTAACCCACGCCCCCGGAGCTGCTTTATTCCAGATTGTTGGGGCTGTCGCGGGCATTTTTGCACTGGGAAATGTAGAAAACTATTCTATTGTAATCAATGCAATGTCAGCATTATTCAGTGCATTTACCATTTTGCTTTTGTTCTGGACAATTACCCACTTTTTCAGACAGCTTTTACGCAAAGATTTTGAAGATATTACCCGTGCACAGGGGATTTCAATACTTTTTGCAGGAGTAATTGGGGCTCTATGCTTTACATTTTCAGATACCTTTTGGTTTTCAGCTGTAGAGGGAGAAGTATATGCAATGGCTTCTATGTTTATTGCATTGCTGGTCTGGCTGATCACCAAATGGGAAAATGAGTCTAAGGCTGCTGACAATGAGAGGTGGATCATTCTTATTTTTTTTACAATAGGGCTTTCTGTGGGGGTGCATATGATGTGTATGCTTGCCATTCCTGCCATATGTCTGGTTTATTACGCAAGAAATTATACTTTTTCTTGGAAAAGCTTTATCATAGCCAATCTGGTTACCCTGGGAATTCTGGCATTGGTGTTTAAGACGATTTTCCCTTTGGTGATGACGATGTTTGGAAAACTGGAGATTTTCTTTGTGAACGGGTTGGGACTGCCTTTTCACTCTGGGACGATTGTTGCATTTATCCTGATGACGGTTATCAGTTATCTTTTGATTAAATATGCCGGAAAAGCTAAAAAAAAGGTATATCAGACCATCGTTTTATCCATTGTCTATATGATTATCGGATTCTCCTGCTGGCTGGTAATTCCGATCAGAGCTAATGCCAATCCTCCGATGAACCTTAATGATCCGGATACGGCCATTGGGATGAGAGATTATTATAACAGGGTGCAGTATGGCGATTGGCCTACGATTTACGGACAGAATTATACTGCCTTTCTCGACAAAAACGGGCTGGAAAAAGATGAGGATGGAAGTTACAAAAGAGATATTACCGGAGATATTTACGAAAAAGATGAAAAGACCGGAACCTACAGAAAAACCGGGGAAAGATTCAATTATGTGTTTAATAAATCTCACATCAGTTTCATGCCCAGGATGTTCAATGAAGACAAGGAGGTAACTGCCAATTATATTGCACTGTATGGAGCTCCTGATTTTACTTTCAATGAGGAGAATGAAGAGGTAGCAGACAATCCTGAAGCTAAACGTATTTTCGATGAACTGAGAGCAAAATATGAAGGCGATTCTATTACAGCAGAAGATTATCTGAAAGTGAAACCTTATGATCTTATTAAGGTACAGCGTCCTTCCTTTGCCCAGAATATGGATTATTTCATTTCTTTTCAGAATGGATACTATTTTGTCAGATATCTTATGTGGAATTTTGCGGGAAGACAGAACGACCTTCAGGGGCATATGGAAAATACCAATGGCAACTGGATCTCAGGATTTTCTTTCATTGATAATGCTTTGCTGGGTAATCAGGATCATATGCCTACGAAATTTAAAAATGAGAGTACCGTTAAGTTTTTCTTTTTACCACTGATTTTAGGCCTTATCGGTTTCGTTTTTCAGCTCAACAGAGACTTCGGAAGATTTTATGCCATTCTTTCCCTTTTTATCCTTACCAGTGTGGGAATTGTCTTCTATACCGGAGTAAAGCCATTTGAGGTAAGGGAAAGAGATTATGCAATGGTAGGGTCATTCTATGCCTTTGCCTTATGGATTGGTCTTGGAGCTGGATCAATACTGTGGTTTATTCAGTCTAAGGTTAAATCCAATGCTGCCAATACGGTTTTCGGAATGGTATTGCTGGGGATTCCTTTGATGATGGGATTCCAGAATTATACTTCACATGACCGAAGTAAAAAAACGGCAGCCCGCGATTATGCCTATTCATTTTTACGCTCATTGCCTAAAGACGATATTATTTTCATTTATGGTGATAATGATACTTTTCCGGTATGGGCGATTCAGGAAACGGAACGATTCAGGGATGATGTAAAAACAGTCAATTTTACACTGCTGGCTACTCCGTGGAATATTGATCAGGTGAAAAGAAAAACCTACAACGCCATGGGAATTCCGGGAGAATTAACTCATGAAGAATACAGGGATGGAGTGAATGATCAGGTTTATCTGATGAAGAAAGAAGACTGGGAAGGATTTTTCCAAATGTTGAAAGAACAGGGAGCACCGGATACCGCTTTTCAGGATTTCAGAAAATATCTGACCCAGGATTCGCTGACACTGAAGGATGCACTTAAATTTTTAAAATTGAAATCCTCTGAAAAGGATGAACTGTTGAAGATGTATTTCGGAGAAAAGCAATATGAAAAGTACAATATTATTCCTGTCAGTAAATTTATTCTTCCTGTGAACAAAGAAAACGCGGTGAAAGCAGGAATTATTACTCAGGCTGATCTTCCCAACACAGTAGATCAGATAATGATCAGCTATGAAGCGAATGTGCTTTATAAAAGCAATCTGATGATGCTCGATATGCTGGCGAATTTCGACTGGAAGCGACCTGTAAACTTTTCATCAGGTGGAATGTATGATGGTGAGAATATTTTTTATCTTGATGAATATCTGCAGTTTGACGGTTTCAGTTACAGATTGGTTCCTATTCATACTCCTCAGAGTCCGGATGGAGATAAAGGTAGAGTAGATGCCAATTCTCTTTATCAGGTGGTGAAAAATTTCAAATGGGGGAATTTTAAAGACCTTAGTATTTATTATGATGAAACGGCTACTTCAAATATTCTGGGCTACAGAATGTCGGTAAGCAGAGCCGTATCAGCACTTGTTGTAAGCGGACAGAAAGCTAAAGCTCTGGAATTGCTGGATCTTGCAGCAAAAGAAATTCCTGTTGAGAAATACAACGATCCCCGTTCACTAAGCTCGATGGTAACCGGATATATTGTTGCAGGGCAGGAGCAGAAAGGTCTTCAGCTGGCAGAAACACTCAGGAAAGGAATATTTGAAGAGTATGATTATTACCAGAATCTTTCGCCATCATTTAGGGCTGCTGCCAAAAGACAGATGAGATCAAAACCGATGGAATATGCACTTGTTGTTTCGGGTGTCACAGAAGCCTACAAGACGCTGGGCCAGAATGATAAGGCCCGCGCATATCTTTTAAAATCAATTGAGCCTGTGGATAAAAAATTCAATGTTTTTATTAAAGGGCTGCAGCAGATGAGCAAAGAAAAAGCGATCAGTGAATCTGAAAATGTACGCCAGATTGCTCCTTTTTATCAGTATTTATTTAATGTTATGGAACCTTTTGATTCTGCCTATTCCAGGAAAAAAGAAACCGAGATAACCAATGCCATGATGAAAGCAACGCAATAGATTATCAATAGAAAAGCCTTTAAAATGAAAATTTAAAGGCTTTTTTAATCTGATACCGGACAGAATCTGATCCGATTTACCTCCAGAACTCATCTTCGTAATCATCTTTTTCTTCGTTGTGAATCTGATCCGGTTCCTTCCCGATTTTTTCCAGAACCGGACTTTCCAGATTTACCTCCAGATGAGGAAACCATTCGCGTTCTTCAAAACGGATGATAGCCAGGTTTTTGTATTAAAAGACAAATTATGTAAAGAGAATCAAACCTCACAGGAATTGAATCTCATGAGGTTTGAATAAAGTATGCTAACGTTTTTCTTTCAACGACCAACCCAGCTTCAGTCCCATGATAAAAATGACCAGAAGCAGTTCACCTGCTGCCAGTAAAATATCTCCTGGGACACGCATCCATCTCAGGAAGTGCATGATATCCGTCTGCATAAATTCTGCAGAACGCGCATACCAGTATCCTTCTTTTATAGAGGCTACAGACTGCATAATGCCTATAGGAAGAAGACTAATGGTTACCATTACCAGCAATCCAATATTAGTAAGCCAAAAGGCCCAGCCAATTAATTTGTCATTCCATTGTCTGTCAGGATAAAGTCCCCGTAATACAAACAACATTAATCCGATTCCTAAAATTCCGTATACCCCGAACAAAGCTGCATGGCCATGAACAGCCGTGGTATTCAGCCCCTGAATATAATACAATGCGATAGGAGGGTTGATTGCGAATCCGAAGATTCCTGCTCCCAGAAAATTCCAGAAACACATAGCTATGAAGCAGTAGATTGGCCATTTGTAGGCCTGGATCCATTGGGTTGATTTACTCAACTGATAATTCTGATAGGCTTCATAACCAATCAGTACAAGCGGAACGATTTCCAGCGCACTGAAAGTGGCTCCCAATGCTAAGACAGCAGTAGGTGTTGCACTGAAGTACAAATGGTGAAAAGTTCCCAGAATACCTCCGGCAAGGAAAATAATGGTAGAGAACAATACCGCATGGGTTGCCGATTTCAATCTCAGTAATCCCAGTCTTGTAAATAAAAATGCAGCGACTACGGTTGCAAACACTTCAAAGAAACCTTCTACCCAAAGGTGAACTACCCACCATCTCCAGTATTCTGCAATAGCCATGTGGGTCTGTCTTCCGTACATTAATCCTGCCCCATAAAATAAAGCAATGGCTACGGCTGAAAGGGTAAACAGCGTCAGTAAATGACGGTCTCCATCTTTACGTCTTAATGCCGGAAGCAGGGCTCTCACCATTAAAACCAGCCATAAAATAAGGCCAATCAGCAGTAAGATCTGCCAGACTCTTCCAAGTTCTACGTATTCATATCCCTGATGTCCCCAAAGGAAGTTGTCTACCAGACCAAGCTTTTGCATAACGCCAAGCCACTGCCCGGTTAGAGATCCTACCACAACGATCAGTAAGGCTCCGAATAATATATTGACTCCCAGTTTCTGATACTTCGGTTCATATCCCGAAACAGCAGGGGCAATATAAAGCCCGGTTGCCAGCCATGATGTTGCAATCCAGAATATTGCGAGCTGTACATGCCAGCTTCTGGAAACCGATTGAGGTAAAAACTGATCCAGAGGAATACCATAAAATCCGCTTCCTTCTACACCATAATGAGCAGTAACAACTCCGGCCAGCATTTGAACCAGAATGAGTAAAGCAACGACCCATATATATTTTAAAGTAGCTTTCATAGAAGGGGTCGGTTTCATATTTCGCAGGGGATCTTCCAGAGGAAGTATCTCGCTTATTTCCTCCTCTTTGTTTCTGGCATGATAAAATACCAACAGACCTACACATCCCAAAAGAAGCAATACACTTAATCCGGACCATAAATGCAGTGATGGTGGCGGAACATTTCCCACAGATTCATCGTGAGGCCAGTTATTGGTGTATGTTACATCATCTCCTGGTCTTTCGGTAATGCATACCCATGTGCTCCAGGCAAAGAAGGCATTCATTTTAGCCATTCTATCCGGATCTTTGATTGTATTTTCAGGGATGGCATACTGATCACGGAGTTTTGACATGGAAGCATCATTCATAAATAATTTTGAATAATACAGGGATAATTGCTTCTGTACCTCAGCCCGTTCGGGGGAGAAAACAATTTCATTATGTTTTTCCCTAAATGTATTGGTACGGAGTTCCTTTTTCAGCAATACCTGGTATTTGGCCTGTTCGTCATCCGGAAGGTCTTGATAAACTTTACCGTCTTTTTTAGCCAGTTCGTCAAGCAGCAGGACCGATTCGCGATGAAGGTAATCAGCCGTCCAGTCCGGAGCAATATAAGCACCATGTCCCCAGATACTTCCTACCGTTTGTCCTCCGATAGACTGCCAGACGTTTTGTCCATCTTTAATGTCCTGTCCGGTAGCGATCACCGTTCCGTCTGTCGTGATTATTTTATCAGGAATTGGGGGGACTTTTCTGTAAATTTCAGTTCCATAGAAGATAAGAACAGCAAACGAAGCAACCATTACTACAGCAAGCCATATCCAAAGTTTTTTAGGTGTCATTCTGTATCAGTTTTTAAGATTCAACGGTAAATTCTTTCTCCAGTCGGATCGCTTTAGGGAAAAGGATGTTATTTTCAAGATGGATATGTTTATGTAAATCATTTTCAAAATCCTGAAGCATGGCAAATGCTACTTTATAGGTATTGCAGGCACCTGCAGGAGGAAGATATTGATCAGTGATTTCGGCAATTCTTCTGAAGCGGTCACCTTCCACGGTGTGCTCATGCTGCATCATATTAACAGGATTTTCAACAGTTCCGAAAGCGGTTTGGGGTAGGGTTGTACCGGATATTTTTGCCTTGATCATATTTCTTACAAACGGAAACAGAATCAGTTCTTCTTTTTTCATGTGAGCGGCGAGATCATGCGCTGATTCGTTGAATAATGTATTGATTTCAAACAACTCAGGATGTCTGTCCCCGTGAACTTTACATAATTTGTCAAGAAAAGCTTGTAAAACAGCGGTTTTCTCTTCTACATATCGGTGATGGGTTTTCTCAATATAATCTGCCAGTAAATCCAAAGGCCAGCCGTTGAAATCTATTGAGGAACCTTCATTTTTCGGAAGAGCCTCCAGTTCTTCATAGATTTTCTCCGGGGCCAGTTTTTTATTACTGCAGGCTTCTTCTATAGTTCTTCCGCCTTTACAGCAGAAATCAATGCCATGTCTTTTAAAAATAGCAGCCGTTCTGAAATCTTCAGCAACCATATTTCCTATAAAGTCTGTTTTTGTGTTCATAATATAATACTTTTTTGTCTTTTATTATTTTAAATTTTTTTTACTATTTCTTAAGGGATAGAATGTATTTCACCATCAGTTTGGCATTCTCTTTAGTTAGTCCTGCATGCGGAGTCATTGGAATCTCTCCCCAGTTACCTTTACCCCCTTCAATAATTTTCTGTGCAAGCATATCAAGATCTGTATCCGTATATTTTGCTGCAACTTCCTGATAAGAAGGACCTATTAATTTTGAGTCTATTTTATGACAGGTAAGACAGTCGGTTCCTTCAATTAATTTTAATCCTTCATGTTTCGATGTATCTGTGGAAGGAGAAACGTCAGTGACTTTTTCAGTTGGTTGTGGCTGGGTAGCCTGTTGTTCGGAATAAGGTTCAGCCTGTGGAATAGGAGTTGTTTTCGGTTTGGAACAGGAAAATAATAATGTGGCTAAGGTCAATACAACGATAGTATTTTGAACGGATACTTTCATAATAAATAATGTTTGTTATTGAACTGTATTTCTTTTGAATTGTAAAATAATAGCGGCTATGAGAATAAATGCTTTCGCGGTTTCTGCATAAATAAAATAATTGTGTAATGGAGTAGGAGATAATGCTTTTCCCGATGAAAGCAGCGCTACACGGGAATCAAGTACCGGCAGCAGCCAGAACTGTTCTAAAGCAAGTATAGAAATTAGAAAAGTGAAAATTATAAAATCTGTTTTTGTATAATTTCTTCGGCTTATAAACATGAGCACCAGAATTATGAAAAGAAATCCCCATTGTATCTTTGAAGATATTCCAAACATAAGTGTTCCTAATCCTAAAGCTGTAGGAAGGGTGATGCCCTGAACCTGAAACTTTAATGGTGTTTCCAGAAAGCTGATGGTCATAAACATTCCCGTCATCACACAGAGAAAGAGCAGTACCAAAGGATTTTTGAGATCTAATTTCATTGTTTATCATTTAATATATAAAGATCTTTTTATCTTTTATTTGATCAAATTTTTTTAAACCTTCAAGTGGGTAAGCTGTAAATCCAGGTTATCAACAAATGTTTGAATCTTTGAGGTTTCAAGCATAATACGGAGATCCTGTCTGATGCTTTTAAATTGTTCATGAAGCGGACAAGGATGTTTTTCCGAGCATTGCTCAAGCCCGAGTCCACAACCGGAGAACAGCTTATCACCGTCAATTTCTCTCACAATATCAGCAATGGATGTATTCAGATTTTTCTGATCCATATAAAAACCTCCGTTCGGACCTTTAGCAGACTGTACAAAACCTTTTCTGCTTAAATCCTGCAAAATTTTGGCGATAAAATGTTCTGGCGAATGAATGCTCTGTGAAATGTCTTTAATCCCGACCCTGCTGTCATTTTTAGACTGCTGGGCGATGTAGATCAAAGCTCTTAAGGCATATTCACAGGTTTTTGAAAACATTTTTATGAGTTTTATAAGACAAAGATATAAAGTTATTTTTAATAAAAGACAAAATTATCTTTTATTTTTTTCTAATCTGATAAAGGTCATATCAATGCAGTTTATGAGATCATGTTCTGAGTGGCTTTATTGCTCTTTCTCAAATCTGAAGGTCTGGATTGAGTAAATTCCCGAAACGTATCACTAAAGGCACTAATGGAGCTGTAACCTACATCATAAGCAATTTCATTGATGGGCTTGTCTGTATTTAAGAGCAATTCAATGGCTTTGATGATTCTTAGTGTTTTCAGATACTGAAGAAAAGAAATATCCATATCTGCTTTGAAAAGTCGGGACATAGAACGTTCGCTCAAACCAAATTTACTGCTTACATTGGCAAGGGTAAGTTTTTCCCCGATATTCCATTCCAGGTAGGATACAATCTTCATCATCTGTTTGTTATGAGTGGCAGGAAGGATAATGGGTAATGGCTGTTGGTGCGTTTTGGGAAGAATCTTTTTTAATGCGATCAGAAATTCAAAATTTTCATCTTTTGCAGTTATATGTTTTTCATCCCATATTTCAGTATATTTTATCATCTGGATGAGGAGCTCTGAAGCCGGATATATTCCCAGCCTGCTGTAAAAAGGATCTGAGAGGTCATCGTAAGCATAGAAATAAAGAGATCGTAAAACAGTTGCTGTATGTCCGATTTCTAGAATATGCTCCATTCCCTGCGGAATCCAGAAGAAATGTCTTGCCGGTACCACATAGGTTCTGTTATTGATGGTTATATATGCGATTCCGCCTTCTACATAACTCAGCTGTCCTTTTGTATGCTTGTGAAATGGAATCAGTTTTTCTGACTTTTCGTGCATCACAAATACACTTTTATCATCTTTATCAATATCCGGAAGTGCAGCAATTAATCCCATAAAAAATGTAAAATACCAATGAAAATACAAATATAATCATTTGGCCGGAATTATGTAAAAGTTGACTATTTTAGATAAAAATAATTTCCGGATTGCTGATAAATTTGCAGTGCAATAATTCAAAAATTCAAATGAAAATTTATGTCGCCGGATTGCTGATGCTGGGAATTTCCTGCACAATATCAGCTCAGACAGGCAGTCCAACTAAGGATACTATACGACTTTCCTTACGAGATGCATGGCAGAAAGCTGAAGAAAACAGCCGTCATATCAGAATCAATACTATCAATGTAGACATTGCGGAAGCTGAAGTAAAAGATGCCAAAAGAGAACGTCTTCCGGAGATAGAAGTCAAAGGTTCTGCAGAAAAAGCTTCCAACATTCCCATTTATGAAAACGGAATCTTTTCCAAACCCACCCAGCATGAAGTCATCCACACGCTTTACAGAGCCGGAGCCGATTTCTACCTGAATATTTACAACGGAAACAAGCTGAACCTTAAGATTAAGGAAAACCAGACGCTTCAGAAAATTAAGGATATCCAGAAAGAGCAGTCTGTTTCGGATATTCATTACAAAACAGCAGCTCTTTATCTTGAACTGCAGAAAACATTAATCTTCAGAGATCTTATAAAACAGGATATTGCTGATCAGAAGACACAGCTTAAGGAAATACAGGCCCTTTTTAAAAACGGAGTGGTGTTAAAAAGTGATGTTTTAAGGATTGAACTTGAACTTTCAAAACGAAAGATGGCTTTGGTGACTATAGAAAATGATATTCTTATTGCTATGCAAAAACTGAATATTATTCTCGGTATTCCTGATGAACAGACTGTTATTCCCGAAGCCCCTCTGAATCAATGGAATGAGAACACTACTTATAATGAGTATTTGAAGCTGGCCCTGGATCATTCTTTTGATTACCATGTTTCTGAACAGCAGACAGCACTGAGTATCATTAAGCTGAAACAGGTAAAAGCTAATGTAAGACCTAAAATCGGGATGTATGGTGAGTTTTATTATGCCAACCCGCAGATTTTCCTTTATCCTTACAATCCGTATTGGTATTCGTTGGGAATAGTTGGGATCAAAGCTTCGTTTTCTATCTCTTCTCTCTATCATAATACCCAGAAAGTAAAGGCAGCCCAGCTGGAGTTTGAAAAAGAAGAGGAGGTGCACAAAGATACGGAAGACAAAGTAAGACAACAGGTGAAAGAAGCCTATCTCAGATACCAGGAGGCTATTGAGCAGATAAAAGTCGCAGAAGCCAATGTGGCTCAGGCAAAAGAAAATGCACGAATTATCAAAAATACTTATTTCAGCCAGACCTCTCTTATTACAGAATTGCTGGATGCCGATATACAGCTTCTTCAGACAAAATTTGAACTGGAAGCAGCAAAAATTATGGCACAGAACAATTATTACTTACTACAAAACATTACAGGCGTTTTATAATACAATGAAAAAAAAATACACCCCAACCGACAGAATGATCACAAAGATCACAGGATGGATTTCAGTTTTAATCGTTGCAGCACTTGCTGTCTGGGGCGGTTTTACCTTAAAGAATTACTATGCTTATGAGCAGACCAACGATGCACAGGTTCAGGAATATGTGAATCCCATTATTTCAAGAGCCGGAGGATTCATTGTGGCTGTAAAGTTTGAGGAAAATCAGGAAGTAAAAAAAGGTGATACCCTTTTGATCATCGATAACCGCGAATATATTCTTCAGGAAAAACAGACTCAGGCAGCTCTTCAGAAAGCCCGCGCCCAGCTGAAAGTGCTGGAAAGCACTACGGGTACTACAGAGAAGGAAGCTGCTGCAGCAATGGCTCAGGTAGATGCCAGTAAAGCAAAAGTCTGGAAACAACAGCTTGATTACAACAGATATAAAAAACTCTATGATGAAGAATCTGCCACAAAGCAGCGTCTTGAAGATGTAAAAGCAACTTTGGATATCAATGAAAGCGATTACAGATCTTCACAGGATCATTATGCCGCTTCACGATCAAAAATAAATGATATTCAGGCAGAAAAAACGGTTGTTCTTGCAGAAATTGTAAGGCTGGAAGCATTGCTGGACCGCCACAAACTGGATGTAAGCTATACGGCTGTCACGGCGGCTTATGACGGAAGAATGGGACGAAGAACTGTAGAAGTGGGACAAATGATTGATGCTGGAGAAACACTGGCATTTATTGTCAATAATGAAACAGACAAATGGGTGGTAGCCAATTATAAAGAAACGCAGATCAGGGATATGCACATTGGAGATCATGTGAAAATTGTAGCGGATTCTTACCCGGATCGGGAATTTAAGGGAACGATCATTTCACTTTCTCCGGCAACGGGTTCAAGCTTTTCATTGCTTCCTCCTGATAATTCCACGGGGAACTATGTGAAAATTGTACAGCGTATTCCTGTAAGGATAAAAGTAGATGGAATAAGGAAAGATATTGATGTCCTGAAGGTAGGGATGAACGTGAATGTATATGCCGATAAAAAGCATTCCAATGGCTAAAAGACAAATGCCCTATTTCAAAAAATGGGCTCCGGAATGGCTTGTTAAGATCATTCTTTTTTCAATGACCCTTCCGGGAATTATTATATTTTTTCTTCCGCTGGCCAATGTGAATGCCGCTGCAGGATATTACGGAAGCGAGCCGGCGGATATTCAGTTTTCTGTGGCATTGTTTTATGCAGGTTATGTAGGATTTTACAGTCTGGAAAGAAGGTTTTTCAGTTTTCTCGCAGCAAAGGAATATTTTCTTTTGTTTACCACATTGCAGATACTGGCCTGCCTGGTATGTTATTGCACCCGTGATGTTTACATCCTTTTTCCGGTGCGTTTCATGCAGGGAATGCTGTTTGCAGGAAATGTAAACCTGTCACTGACTCTGATTTTTACGAGACTGAGCAGCGAAAGAGGGAGGGAGATCAGTTTTTCAGTATTCTTTGGAATTCTGATCTGCGCTTTGCCTTTTAATAATCTGATTACAGCAGATCTTATCGATTCCTACAATTTTAATATTGTTTATAAAACGGCTATATTTTCTTACCTGCCGGGGCTTATTTTTCTGACTCTTGCAATGAGCAATTACAGAACCCATGCCAGATTTCATTTATATAAACTCGACTGGCAGAGCTTTGGGTTGTTCAGTGCTATGTTGGTTCTTATCGGATACATCACCATTTTTGGACAGGAATACTATTGGCTGGAGGATAACAGGATTCTGGGAAGTGCCATAGGAATTGTTGTGTTGGGAGGAATATCCGTTTTCCGCCAGCAGGCCATTAAAAGACCTTATATCGATCTGCGTGTTTTCAGGTACAGAAATTTTAAAGTAGGTCTGCTGATTCTTTTTGTGATGTATATCTGCCGGTTTGCATCCGGGATTGTCAACAATTATTTTGCGGCAGAACTTCATCTGGATCCGTTTCATATTTCTTACATCAATATTTTCAACCTTGCAGGTTTGGTTGCTGGAGTAATTATTGCCTGCTGTATGGTATTACAAAAGAGAAATATACGATACATCTGGGGTCCCGGTTTTTTAATGCTGTTGATCTTTCATGGATTAATGTATTATTCTTTTGATGTTCAGGCCGATGAGTTTAATTATTATATTCCGTTGTTCCTTCAGGGATTGGGCGTTGGGTTGATTATGGTTCCGACGATTATTTTTATTATTTCGTCAGTACCTGCTGTTATTGGCCCTTCAGCGGCTGCAACAGCACTTGCGATACGCTATCTTGGATTTTGTATCAGCATAGCGTTGATTAATTTTTTTGAACTGTTTGAAAAAAGCCGTCATTATAATGCTTTTCAGGACCACTTAAGCGCAGTGGATCCGGCAGTGAAAAGTTTTCTTCACCAGCAGACGGCTAAACTTATGGCAAGGGGAATGCCTGAAGATAAAGCGATAAAAGCCGCCAATAAATTGTTGGTAGGTAGAATGAATGTTCAGGACCATGTCCGTTTTGCTATGGATTATTACGAAATGATGGTATGGCTGCTTGCAGCTTCACTATTATTGATTTTTCTTTTCCCCTATCTGAACCGAACGGCTCTTTATCTGAAATCCCGCAGACTATCACCTGCCTAGGTGAAATTTTTAATATCCGGAAAGTATAGCTTGTTAAGCTAATTTTATAGTAGAGTGCTGAGACTGTCTTACGAGACAGTCTCTTTTGTTATGATAGAAGAACATAGATGAGATATTTTTAAATAACAGAAATATTTCATTACTGACGAAAACTGAACAGTTTAATACAAAGAGGGATAAATCCAGCTGAAAGAACAATATAAATAGCTACCCGGATATAATTAAGTGTTTTCCAAAGTGATATTCTGGATATTATTTCTTCTGAAATAGAAGGGGATGCGGCTAAATTCTGAAATTGTATAATGTTCGGAGCAAAAAAGATTAATGTCCAGACTCTCATAGCTGCATGCACAATAAATAAAGCCAAAAGCCAGTTTCTTACCGGATCAATTTTCCAGCAAAAAATAATGGCAAGAATGAAGGCGATTTCATGAAGGGAATGAAGGAAGATCCAAAAAAACTTCAGACTTGCTCCTTTTCCATCCTCTAGCAGCTTCAATGTGTCGGGTGGGGAAGAAGACCATTTAGGTACAAATATAAAGGTCTCAAAAATCTGCGCACCATTCATAAGAAAGTAAAGCAGTGTGGTAATACAAAGCCAGATTTCAGCTCGGGACATAGATGTGATGGTTAAGCTTTCCATGGTTTTACTGCTGGTTTATGGGGTGTTTAAGTGATTTGCTGTTTCTTTCATCAGGAGGGTTGCCTCCCTGAAATACCGCTCAATGGCTTTTATTTCTTTTGGAGAAAAAGCAGCAATGAGCTGAAGGTTTTTTTGCTGCAGCTCATCGAAAATAGGACCCAATAATTGCATGCTTTTTTCAACATTGGGAATAATAATTACTTTTCTTCGGTCTTCTCTGATAAACTGTCTCTTAAGAAGGTCCTTTTTTTCCAGACGATCTATCAATCCTGTCACAGCACCGGTAGTAAGGCCTGTTAACTTTGATATTTCACCCGCTGTTATAGATTCGTACTGCAAAATAAGTCCCAGATACTTATGGTCGGTACTGGAAAGACCTGCTTTTCTGGCGATAGCTTCATGCATAAAAATAGAAGCATCAGAATATGCTCTGCTGGCTTCACGAAATTTCTGTATAATATCTTTAGTCACTGGTTTAATTATTTAATAATTATCTTAGTTGCTAAGATATAATTTATTTCTTGTTCAGCCAACTTTTTTATGCCTCAAAAATGACTTCATCCGGTAATTGCCATTATTCCTATGATTTTTATTGAAAAAAATAATTCACGTAATTAATTTATAAACAGCTGTTTGACTTTTTTGCTGTAAATTTTATTGTAAAAAAGCGTGAGAAAATTTGGAATTAAAGACTGTTTTTCTATCTTTGCAGTCCCTTAAACAAAGGGATTTACTTAAAAAAGTAAGTGGCCGACTCGGTAG
>JASLCD010000303.1 GCA_030146295.1 Chryseobacterium sp. | reverse complement strand
TTTTTTTATAGTTTTCGAATTCAGCATACAATCTGATGTAACGGTCTTTTTCTTCTGCCAAAAGTTCTTCTGGAGAAGGTGCTGCTGTCACATTGTCCTGAGACGTTGCGTCATTCTGAACGTTGTTTTCTTCCTGATTATTGATGCTTTCTTCGTTAATATCCTGGTTTTCCATAATTCAATATTTATTTACTGATTGTTTGACAAAGAGCCTGCCAAATCCGAAATCAGGACATTAAGGCAGAAAAATGAATAACAGCGAATCGTAAATAAATCTATTCGCTGCGCTCGTGAATCTGCTTATCCATCATTGTCTTTGAAAAACAAAAATTGACTATTGGATATTCATTGAATAATGGCCAATAGTCAATTTAAAAGCTATAATTGCATTTTTTTATTCTCCTGTAAATGTTTGATACAGCAGGTACAGGTTTAAAACAATGATAATAATGGAAATTGCCCATACGCAGATTTTTAGAAACGGTTTATTGACAAATTCTCCCATTTTGGCTTTATCGTTGGTAAACATAACCAGAGGGACAACTGCAAAGCTCAGCTGCATGGATAGAATGACCTGGCTTAAAACCAATAATTGAGTTGTTCCCTGTTCGCCATAAAGAATAGCGACAATAAGAGCGGGAATTACAGCAATAAGTCTTGTGATGAGTCTTCGCAGCCATGGTTTTAATCTGATATTTAAAAATCCTTCCATGACAATCTGCCCTGCAAGTGTACCCGTCAATGTAGAATTTTGTCCGGATGCCAATAAGGCAATAGCAAACGCAATACTAGCCATTGAAGCTCCTAAAATAGGGGTCAGCATTTTATAGGCATCATGAATATCAGCAACATGCTCATTCCCTGTTGTATGGAATGTGGCAGCTGCCAGAATAAGGATCGCAGCATTGATAAAGAAGGCAAGCATCAATGAAACCGTGCTGTCCAGAGTGGCAAATTTTATGGCTTCTTTTTTCCCTTCGGTATCACGGGGGTAATCTCTGGTTTGTACAATACTGCTGTGCAGGTACAGATTGTGAGGCATTACGGTAGCACCCAAGATCCCTATGGCAATATAAAGCATTGCAGGATTCTGAATGATTTCCTTTTGGGGAACCAGGCCTCCAAGAATTTCAGCAAACGCAGGTTTTGAAATGACAATTTCGTAGACGAAACAGGCCAGGATAATAAATATAAGGCCTCCTACAATACTTTCAATCCATCGGAAACCTTTGGCCTGAAGCAAAAGAATAATCAAAACATCTACCGTGGTAATGACAATTCCCCAGGTCAGTGGAATATGAAATAATAGGTTTAATGCAATCGCAGAGCCAATAACCTCGGCGAGATCACAGGCGGCAATCGCTATTTCACAAAATATCCAGAGAATAAAATTGGTAGTAGGGTTGAAGTGATCTCTGCAGGCTTGTGCAAGATCCCTCTCTGCAACAACTCCAAGTTTCACAGATAAATGCTGCAGAACCATTGCAAAAATATTGGAAATAAGAATCACTGAGAGCAGTGTATATCCAAACTGAGCTCCTCCGGCGATATCCGTAGCCCAGTTTCCCGGATCCATATATCCTACCGCAATCATCAGTCCGGGTCCGGCAAATGCAAGGTATTTCCTCCAAAAACTTGCATTTTTAGGAACTTTGATCGATGAATAAACCTCTGATAAAGAATGAGATGTTTTATCTTTTCGCCAGGCGCTTTTTATATTGAAATTCATAAATGTTAGAAATGACTAACAAATTTAATTAAATAAATGTAAACAGAGAAATCATGGCATAAAAAAATCCCGGAAATTGCTTCCCGGGATCTAATTTTTATTGAATCTAAAGATTATTTTGCAAATCTTACAGCCATTTTTCTGTCAGCAGCTCTTTCTGTATCAGAAGCTTTTGCATCTACTTTAGCAAATTGACTTCCGTAACCGTCTGCAGCAATTACCTGCGCACCAACGCCAGCTTTAGCTAAAGCAGCTTTGATAAATTCAGCTCTTGCTTTTGACAGTTTTACATTAGAAGCTTCGTTTCCTGTTTTATCAGTATACCCTCCAACTTTTATTTTTGCTTCAGGGAAAGCTTTAAGGATAGCCACTAAGTTATCTAATTGTCCTTGTGAACCTGCTTCAAGCTCAGTAGAACTTCCCATTTTGAAATTTACGTGATCGAAGTCGTACCACTTATCTTTCAGTGCAGAATCATCAGCAGCATTTTTGTAACCACCGGATTTCAGGAATGAAATCATCTGATCCTCCATACCGCCTTTATACCCTTTCAACATCACTCCGTTAAGATCAATGTTTTCATCGGTTTTAGCAGTAGCCGGAACTGGAGTTGCAGTTCCTGTTGTAGCTGTATCTGCGGTAGTGTTTGTTGTTGCAGAGTCAGACGTAGTGGTAGTTGTGGTAGTGCTCTGCTTTTTCTCACATTGTTTCCATAAGAAATACCCGGCTGCCAATAACAGTAAAAGCGGAAGCAACCATTTCCAGATTGAACCTCCGCCTTGATTATTATTGTTAGTATTTTCAAATCTTTCTCTTACTTCTCTGGCTCCTTCCGAAACATTTTCTCTTGCCGTAGC
>JASLCD010000215.1 GCA_030146295.1 Chryseobacterium sp. | reverse complement strand
ATTTGGGCCTCCGCTATTTGGAAAGCTGCATGACTGGGATATTTCCTGGAATAGTTCATTTTATCTGTTAAGCTTCGCAGTGATACTGATGTTGTACTTTGGAATGAAGGCTGCAAGAAATAAATGTGTAGAAGATTAAAGTGAGCTTGTTGGTAATAACAAAGGATAGAAATTAATTCTATCCTTTTATTTTTTATTCGTGTATTAATTCTTTTTCAGCGCTTTTAATTTTGCAGCCAACAGACTGCTTAGCTCCACAGCGATGTTTCTTTTCCCTGCTTCTACAGAGGCTGATGAAATACTTGCATTGATTTCCGGAATATAAATGGCATCGGTTCCTAGACCTCCTCCGTGATTATAAGCAGTCATTCCCCCGCTTTTAATTTTTCTGATTCCCAGACAGTAGTTGATCTCCAGATTCGGTGGTACATCAGTATACATCAACTGTAAAACTTTTGGATCTTTGATTATTTTTCCATTAAACAGCAGTTGGAAGAATTGTGCCATATTTTTTACGTTGGAAGCGATTCCTCCGCCGCCATAAAGATCCCATGAAGGGTTAAGCTCCTTGATCTCCCAGTCAAACTGCTTCCAGTACTGGTTAACCAATGGCAGTGATTTTTGGGGTTGTTTTTCAAGCTGAATAAACCAGGTATTATTCAATCCCTGTTTTTTATAATCCAAAAGATCGCGTACAGCCTGATAAAAAGGTTTTCCGGTTTTCTGTTCGATAATTTCAGAAATAAGGACATAATTGATGTCTGCATACCTGAAAACACTTCCGGGTTCTCCCAATTTTTTCTCTTTTCCCGCCAGGGCAATCTGTTCATCTCTGGTCCACTGATGTGTTTTATGACTGCTTATGAAACTGAAATAGTTTTCCGTTACGTAATCATTGATTCCGGCTGTATGGGACAAAAGATGGCGTACATTAATTTTATCCAGATCATACCCGGCATCAGTAAGAACTTTCACGGTTTTGGCACTCAATAAACCTTTTACAGAATCGTCGATACTGAGTTGGTGATTTTCAACCAATCTCAGAACAGAAGCGGCCATGAAAGGTTTTGTAATACTGGCAATCAAAAGAGGTTGTGCCGGATTGATGGGCATATTGTCTTTGTTTCCGTTGTGGCCTGCTGCATAGCTCCATGAGATATGCTGATCAGGAGCTTCTACATCCACGAGCAGCCCAATCATTTCCGGATGAGCGCTGTAAGTGGAATCAACAATTTTTTTAAACATAGCTTCTGTATTCTGAGCTAAAGCATTGCCGCTGATTACCAAAGAAGCTGTGAGAGTAAGTATTAAACGCATAAAAATCAGTAAGTCGCAAAAATATTAAATCTCCTGATAATAAAGATTACAAAGAGATTTAATATTTCTATTGCTGAATTTAAAAATGAAGTTCCACTTCTTCTCCGTCTTCAAGAATGAAGCATCTTTTTTCTAATCCATTTTCGTTGATTTTTTCTCTGATGAATTTCCGGTCTTCCTTACAGTGGCTTACCGTTTCCAGGTGAGTTACCCAAACGGTTGATTGCGGAGCATGTTCAGAGACTTTTATAATATCTTCGCTGGTCATGATAATAGGGTCTCCCACTTCAAAAGTAGCGGCACCCCCTGCAACAACGATGTGCTGTGGATGATGCCTGTCAATTTCTCCGGCTATCTCATCATACCAAATTGTATCCCCCGCAATATAGACAGATTTATTGTCGGATTTAAAAACAAAACCATTTACAATTCCCATTTTTTCACCGATTTCACCCGTTCCGTGCTGACCTTTGGTGGTAGAGATCTCAATGTTTTCCCATTGAATCTTATCATTCACAGGAATAATATTGATAAAGCCCTGCTCAGCAATCTGCTCTGAAATGATATCAGGACAGATAATAGGAATCGTTTTATTAAGAATTTCTACCGCCTTTGCATCCCAATGATCAGGATGAAGATGGGTGATAACAACAGCATCCACCCTGTCCAGTTTTTGGCTTAAATCTTCCCTGTCAAAAGGCAGATCTACCAGAGGATTCAATAATTCACTGTCTGTCATTGGAATTTTTCCCAGAGAACCTTTTTCTCCAAGCATAGGATCAACCAGGATGGAAATTCCATCAATATTCAATAGCAATGTTGCATTGCGCCATAATTGTAATTTCATTTTGACTAAGTTTGTACAGCAAAGCTATTGCCCGATTGGGGTAAAACAATCGAAGGTTACCAAAAGGTTAACTATAAATATTCATCGACTTATGAATTTTGAAGAATTTAAAAACTGTGGATTGAGAAGGAGCCTGAATATCCTTTCGGGGAAATGGAAACCCCTAATCCTGCACAATCTTTTTGAGGAAGATCAAATACGTTTTGTAGAACTTTGGCGAAGTATGCCCCGGGTTTCCAAGAAAGTACTGGCAGAGCAGTTGAAGCAGTTGGAAGAGGATCTTATAATTGAGCGCATAGAAGTTTACAATTTTCCACCGGAAGTATATTATAAACTTACTGAAAGAGGTCAGAAACTGGGACCGGTTCTTTCTGAATTACATTCATGGGGAAAGGAACTGGGATAGAATTTTTTATTTAATATTTTATATATTGTTGAAAATTACCACGTAATTTTTAGGGTATAAAAACTAATAACAATTTTTACAAATGAAAAGAATCATTATTTTGATTTCCTGTGCAATAAGCGCATGGGTAACGGCACAGATAGCACCACCACCTACGATTCAAAAATCCAGCACCACATCCCGCGGACTTACCGTCAACTCAAGAAAAGGGACATTAATTGAGAAGAAAATCACCAATCTGGGCAAATTTAAAAACCTGAATATTCAAAAAATAGCAACGAAAGATGTTTCCGACAATTCTTCAGATACTTTTCTGGGAATCATGTATGAATATGAAACCTTTGACGAAATCTCCAAAAAGACACTTACTATTGACAAAAATGAGTTAGCAAAACTGATTCAGGCTCTCCAGGCTGTGGAACAGAAAGAAAACGAAAGGGCTGACCAGGAAACCAAATACAAGTTTGTCACGATGAGTAATATTGAATTTGGAAGTGTTTACCGTGAGAAACTTTCTGCTTGGGTTAACTATATAAAAATTCCGTCGAATTATTTTAACCAGAATTTACTGGAATTCAATAAAGATGAATTGAAAGAATTGATTGCTATTTTGAAAAAAGCGGAGAAGGAGATCTAAAAAACCGGCACTGGCACTCAACATAAAAACCTTATAGGCTTCAAAAACCTATAAGGTACATTTAAAAAAAATTAAAAAAAATTATTACCGGAAAAAGATCAATTTAATCTTTAAACTGATCCAGTACTTCCATAATATTCTGATATACAAAATCCAGTTCTTCGGAGGTAATACAATACGGAGGAACAAGATAAATCACATTTCCCAGCGGCCTCATAATGATTCCTCTCCGTAAGAATTCATTGTAAAGCTTCTTTCCTATTTCATTGAAATAAGAGGTACCATTCCCGGTTTTGAAATCGAAAGCTAAAATAGTCCCGATCTGGCGAACCTTTTCTACATGAGGATGAAAAGCAAGTGCTTTTGCAAACTCAGAATGTTGATGAGTGATGCGGTTGATATTCATTTGAGTTTCATTTGTCAAGAGTATTTCCATACTGGCCAGAGCCGCAGTACAAGCTAATGGATTAGCAGTAAAAGAATGCCCATGAAATAAGGTTTTATAACGGTCATCCGAAAGAAATGCATTATAAATTTCATTGGAACATGTGGTGATTCCCATAGGCATGGTTCCTCCTGTTAAACCTTTTGAAAAACACATGATATCAGGTTTTTCTGTAAGGTAATCAGCTGCGAAAAGTTTGCCTGTTCTTCCGAATCCTGTAAAAACTTCATCCTGCACCATAAGAATGCCTTCCTCTCTGCAGAATTTCATCAGCCGACTAAGGTCTTCGGCGTTATACATCAGCATTCCGGCAGCACCCTGAACCAGCGGTTCATAGATGAAACAAGCCACTTCATCGGCCAGTTCTTTGATTTGTGACTGCAGGATTTTCAGGTTGTCAGCATTGGGCGTGTCAATAAAAACCACTTCAAAAAGCATACTTTCAAAAGGTTTTGTCCAGAAGCTCTTTTCACTTACAGACATCGCACCAAAGGTATCTCCGTGATATGCATTTTTGAAAGCCAGAATCTTTGTTTTCTTTTTTTCCTGATTGTATGCATATTGAATACACATTTTTAGAGCCACTTCCACTGCCGTGGAACCATTATCAGAATAAAACACTTTTTCCTGGCCTTGCGGAAGAAGCTTTAAAAGATTTTCGGAAAGCTGTACAGCGGGTTCGTGAGTAAAGCCGGCAAAAATAACCTGTTCCAGTGTATTTAACTGTTCAAAAACACGCTGTGCAATATAAGGATGAGAATGTCCGTGCAGCGTCACCCACCATGATGAAACAACGTCCAGATATTTTTTTCCTTCGCTGTCATACAGGTAAATTCCTTTTCCTTTTACAATAGGAATGGCATCATCAGCTGTTTTCATCTGAGTGTAGGGATGCCAGTTAACCGCTCTATCTCTTTGTTGAAGGCTGATTTCTTTTGTTATTGTATTCATATTTTGATGTAAAAAGTGGTAATGAGTGATAGAGATGGATTAAACAATAATTTAGTTGAATATGCTGTGATAAATTTTGGGTTGATCGCAAAGGCGCAAAGTTTTATCATAGATTGCGAATATTTTAAGGCGCAAAAAAATCTAAGATTTTCAGCAAGGGAGGTTTCATTTCCTTGTAGATTTAAAGAGTTTTACCAATTTTTTTTTATTTCATCTGCTTAATTTTCATAATCTGCGGGAGAATGAAAATTTGCAATGTTAAATTTTATCGGAGATAAAATCTTTGCAACTTAAAACATTATTTACCTTAAAAAACCTTTGCGTCTTTGTGTCTTCCAACTCATATATGATTACAGCAGTTTATATAAGTTCAAAAACCAATTTTATAATAAGCGCTATAATAGCAGTAATCCAGCTCATCACTCATAATTTATCATTAATAATTATCTAACAGCATGTTTCTTTTTTCATCATAGGTTTCAGTCCTAAAGTCTGCAGCATCTGCATGTCTTCAGAAACTCCCGGATTAGGGGTTACCAATAACGTTTCTCTTTCTCCTGTGAAAATAGAATTAGCACCCGCCATAAAGCACCATGCCTGTTCTGTTTCTGACATTTCTATACGGCCGGCACTTAATCTTACCATAGAAGATGGCATTACGATTCTTGCAGTGGCGATCATTCTTACCATTTCCCAGGTATCTACTTTTTCATTATCAGCCAGCGGCGTTCCTGCTACTCTTGCCAATGCATTGATGGGAACAGATTCAGGATGTTTTGGCATTGTTGCCAACGTCAAAAGCATAGAAATTCTGTCTCTGTGAGTCTCCCCAAGTCCGATAATTCCTCCGGAACATACGGTGATACCAGCTTTTCTTACATTGTTTATGGTATTGATTCTGTTGTCAAAAGTTCTTGTAGAGATGATTTCTTCATAATATTGTTCGGAAGTATCAAGATTATGGTTGTAAGCATATAATCCTGCTTCCTGAAGTCTGATTGCCTGTTCTTCGGTAAGCATTCCCAGGGTACAGCAAACTTCCAGACCAAGATCGTTTACTCCTTTTACCATGTCGATTACCCTGTCAAAATCACGGTTATTACGAACTTCACGCCATGCTGCAGCCATACAGAATCTTGAAGACCCAGAATCCTTTGCTTTTTGTGCATGGGCAATTACAGTTTCTGTAGGTAATAAAGCCTGTACTTTGATATTGGTATGGTAACGGGCTGCCTGCCCACAATATGAACAGTCTTCAGGGCATCCTCCGGTTTTGATGGATAATAAAGTGGAAATCTGTACTTCAGAAGGATCATGCCACTCACGGTGTACAGTAGCTGCTTTGTAGATCAGTTCCATCAGAGGAAGGTGATAAATTTCCTCAATTTCTTCTTTAGTCCAGTTGTTTCTCAATGTTGTTTTTGTATCCATTATCATATTTTTGTTATTATTAATTGCTTTGCAGCATGTTCTATAGATTCCTTATCCGTATTGCTGATTTCCGGAATCTTTATAATTTTTGTTTCTTTTTCGATAAAACTGCAGATCACCCTTTCTGTATCTTCGGGAAAGTCACCGTTAAGAATTAAATATTCCAAGGGTATTTCCCTTTGCTGTAAAGCCATGATGGATAATAAGCTATGATTGATACAGCCTAAATAATTTCTTACCACCAATGCAGCCGGAAGATTTAATTCCTCAATCAGATCAATCATAAAAGTAGTATCTGATATTGGTACCATGAGACCTCCTGCTCCTTCTACAATCAGTGGATTTTCTGTTTCAGGGAGTTGAAAATCATTCAGATAGATTGTAATATTCTCTTCTCTGGCCGATTGATGAGGTGATGCAGCCAGCTGCAAACGGTGGGTTTCCGGATGGCAGGTTGTATCATCTGTCCATGCTTCAATTTTATGGCTGTCTGTGTAATGAAGGTCACCTGATTGTATTGGCTTCCAGTATTCTGTTTTAAAATGCTGAACCAAAACAGCGGAACAAACTGTCTTTCCTATTTCGGTTCCTATTCCTGTTATAAATAATTTCATGTTTTTGGGATTCGGGTTACGGGTTTTGAATCTTTTAGCTTTAAATAAATTCTTTAATAATTCCCGTCAGTTTTACAATTTCTTCTTCGGTATTAAAGCTGTGAAGGCATATTCTCAGTCGTTCACTTCCTTTTTTTACTGTTGGGCTGTATATCGCATAGGTTAAAAATCCTTCCTCGGATAAAGTATTCTGAAGTGTTTTCAGTGTTTGATTATCCGGGATTAAAATAGCCTGAACCGGGCTTGTTTCTGCCGATGGAGAATCAAGATTTTGGCTTCGGAAAATTCTGATATTATCCTGAAGTTTTTTAGCCTGTTCCGGATTTTGATCCAGAAATTCATACCCTGTTTTTATACCCATCCACTGGAAATCCTGTGCTGAAGTAGTGTAAATAAAAGGGCTTGCATAATTCACCAGATAAGACTTCACCGCTTCACTGCAAAGAATTGATGCTCCATGAGCGCCAAGGGCTTTTCCATAGGTAATAACAGCTGCCGAAACATGATTCTGTAACTGATATTTTTCAATGAGTCCATATCCAAAAACTCCAAAAGCATGAGCTTCATCAACAATCAAAGAGGCTTTGTAATGATCAGCAATCGATACAATTTCCCGAAGAGGAGCAAAATCCCCTTCCATTGAGTAAAGACTTTCTACAGCAATATAGCAATGCCCCTGCTGTCTCTTTAAAACATCTTCCAGATTTTCAGTATCATTATGTTTGAACTTCAGTTTTTTAGCATTCGACAATTGACAGCCATCATGTACCGACCGATGAATCTGTTCATCTACAATCACTGTATCATGACGATTGGGAAGCGTAGAGAATAAAGCCAGATTGGCATTGTATCCGGACGGGAAAAGCAATGCCGATTCAAACTGATGTTTTTGAGCAATATCATTTTCCACCGAAGTAGCCACATCGCTGTTTCCGCTGATCAGTCTGGAACCTGTACTTCCTGAAAGCAATTGAGGATGATCCATAACCTTTTGCAGCAGCCAATGTTGAAGTTCTCTGTTTTTCGCAAAACCCAGGTAATCATTGGAGTAAAAATCAATTCCATCCGATTGAAGTTTTAAGTGTCTTAATGTTCCTTCCTCTTTTCTTTTGTCAAGGGATTCCTGAAAACGGAGGATATTGTTAAGCATAATTCAATTGAGCTACTTCTTCTGTAACAGCATTAATCCACTCTTCGTGCAGGCTTTTTTCTATGGTTAAGACATGATCTGCATGCGCTTTCCAGTCTGGTGAAAATTCATTGAGCTGGTTGATCATTTCTTCCAGGTGTCCTTCTTCTTCAAGGATAATAGATTTTACCATAATTTTAGAAGAAGCTTCGGTAAGTACCTGCTGATAAACAGGGTAAAGTTCATCTGCCCGAACCTCAATAGCATAGGTTACAAAAAGATAGGCTGCATATTTAATATCTGTTTTATTAAGATTGAAAGCGTTCTGAAGATAGCGACAGGCTTTGATATCCAATGAGTGAAGATATTGGCTTGTTGCTATCGGAGCCAGAAGCTCTGTACTTTCATAGGTTTTGCATAATTCCGGGTCAATTTTCCCGATCTGTTTTTTTAGATAATAAGCGTGGCGGTGCTCTTCGGCAGCATGTTTCAACTGGATCTGAGAAACCAATGTCGGATGTTCACACTTTGATATTTTTCTTGCACCGGCATTTTCCATATAAGAAAGTGTATTCAGCCATTTGGCGTGGATGCTTCCTTCCTGTACAATTCTTTTTAACAGATGATGAAATTCCATAGATTTTTATTTTGATGTCAAAAGTAGTATATTGCCGGATGGTTCTATGGTGCCAGTTTTTATATTATGGATAGTCCGGTTAAGATTCCTTATGAAAGTTTTATTAAAATAGATAGAAAATCAGAGACTTCTATCTATTTGCAAATTGCTAACCAACTGGTAAATGCTATTCAAAGAGGTTTTTTACCATTCGGGACAAAACTTCCCGGAACCAGAGCCTTCAGTGAGATACTGGATGTACATAGAAATACCGCTGTAGCGGTATATGATGAATTGTCTGCACAAGGTTGGGTGGAAAGTTTTCCGAACAAAGGAACGTTTGTGATTGGAAAAGATCAGGAAAAACCTGTAAAAGTAAAAGACTTTGAGAAAAATAATCTTCAGAACTATCCTAAGAGTACCGGTTTCACTTTTAAAACTTCCAATATTTTAGATAATCCTTTTGAGCATTCGGATTGTGAATATGTCTTTAATGATGGTGTGCCGGATATCAGGCTTACCCAGATTGGCC
>JASLCD010000200.1 GCA_030146295.1 Chryseobacterium sp. | reverse complement strand
TAATGTCGACAATGTTGATGAACTTTGGGAAGATCTTAAAACAAAGGCAAAAGTATGCTACGAAATCGAGACTTTTGAATGGGAAATGAGGGAGTTTGCAGTCTATGATAACAACGGCTATCTGTTACAATTTGGTCAGCCCGTGGATAATATTGGCAATACGGAATAAATTTTGCTATTTTTGGGGAAATATTTAGAAATTCAATGAAAAAAAATATAATAGCAGGTTTCGCAGCGATTTTATTACTGGCATCTTGTAACAAGAATAAAGAAATTCTTGATACACTGAATACTTATAATAATACAATGGAGACGAAGGGGTACCATTTCGGAGATAAGCTTGAGCTTCCTAAAGAGGTAACGGAAAATGCAGAAAGTGTAACCATCAGCTTTGGTGACAAAGAAACAACAGACTTAACTGTAGATCCTAAATTTTTCACATTGGGTGACAATGCTGTTACATTCAATATCAAAACAAAAGGAGGGGAAGTACTGAATCAGGATGCAACCATCAATGTATTTGCAAAAAATCCTGAAAAAAATATTCCGTACCAGATTGTAGCAGAATATCCTCACGATCCTAAAAACTTTGTACAGGGTTTCCAGGTTGAAGGAAATACTATTTATGAAAGTGATGGGCAGAACGGATCTTCTCAGATTTTAAAATATACATTGGGAACTACAACGCCGCTTGCTTCAACGAAACAAGCTCAGGAAGACTTTTCTGAAGGAAGTACCATTGTGGGGGATAAAGTGTATCAGCTGACATGGCAGAGCAAAAAAGGATATATCTATGATAAGAGCTCTTTAAAACTGCTTTCAGAATTTGCCTATCCAAATGTATTGGGTGAAGGCTGGGGACTTACATACGACGGAAAAAACCTGATTGCTTCTGACGGAAGTAAACTTTTATATTTCCTTGATGTAAACAATCCTTCAAAATTGATAAAATATATCGCTGTTGCCGGAAGTTCTCAGGCTTATGATCAGCTGAACGAGCTGGAATACCACAATGGATTCATCTATGCCAATGTATGGCAGAAACCTATTATTTTGAAAATTAATCCAGCGAACGGTGAAGTAGTAGGAACTTTTGACTTCACAGAAATTGCAAAACAGAATACAAAAGGAAGTGATGATGTATTGAACGGTATTGCTTTTAAAGGTGAAAATATGTTGGTGACAGGGAAGAACTGGCCGAAGATTTATGAAGTTCAGATCAAGTAATCTGATGTATTAATAGAAAATAAAAGTAGCGCTCCCTTGGGAGTGCTATTTTCGTTTTTAAGGATTAAATTTTAGTATTTTTGACAAATGATTAACAACTTTATAAAGCGAAATATCAAGGTTGGTTTTGCCGCAGTTATTTTCCTTGTCTCTTGCAGTAACAAAGAAAAAATGCTTGATTCTCTGGCTGATTATAACAATGCCAAAGAAGCAAAAGGATATCATTTCGGAGATAAGCTTGAGCTTCCGAAAGAAGTCACAGAAAATGCTGAAAGGATAACCATCAGTTTCGGAGATAAGGAAACAGCAGATTTAACAATCGATCCTAAATTTTTTACATTGGGAGATAATAAAGTGGTCTTTGTGATTAAGACCAATAGCGGTGAAATTTTGAATCAGGATGCTACCATCAATGTATTTGCAAAAAACACTGAGCAGAATATTTCTTACAAAATGATCGCTGATTATCCTCACGATCCCAAAAATTTTATTGAAGGTTTTGTTATGGAAGGCAATACAGTATATGAAAGTGATGGGATGGAAGGTGCTTCCCAGCTTATAAAATATACTTTAGGATCTTCTGTTCCCAAAATTGTCGCGAAGCAGCCTGCAGGAATTTTCTCGGAAGGATGTACTATTGCCGGAGATAAAATATATCAGCTGACTTACCGAAATAAAATTGGTTTTGTTTATGATAAAAATACTTTGAAAAAAATATCCGAATTTCCTTTACCTAATATCATCGGAGAAGGATGGGGATTAACGTATGACGGAAAAAATCTGATCGCCACTGATGGTTCTAAAAATCTTTACTTTCTGGATATCAATAACCCTTCAAAAGTAGTGAAAACTGTGTGTGTTGCCGGAAATAATACCATTTATGATCAACTCAATGAGCTGGAATACCACAATGGATTTATCTATTCCAATGTATGGCATAAACCGGTTATTTTAAAAATTAATCCGGTTACCGGAGAAGTAGTGGGAAAGTTTGATTTTACGCAGCTTACAAAGGATAACAGCCACAATAATAGCGAACATGTTTTAAACGGAATTGCTTTCAAAGGAGACCATATGCTGGTAACAGGAAAAAACTGGGAAAAAATTTATGAAGTTGCTTTTTAATAAATCCAAGATATCAGCAGGATTTGAATTCGGCAAAACAGTTCTTTTTTCAGCAAAAAGGATGGTCTTAATTTTGATTAACATCAAAGAATATTCTATTAGATTTGACCATCTTTTGGGGTGAAATTATTTTTCAGTAAATTGACCACATTAAAAAAACAGAGTGAAGTTTTTAAACTTAATATTTTTTTTCCTTTTCTGTACGGTTTCTGCACAGAATATGCTCCCTTTAGATACCTTAAAATTAAAGGAAGCCAAAGATATGCTTGCCGATGACTACGGAAATCTGTATATCTATAAAAACAAAGATTTTAGTTTTACCAAATATGATTCCTTGGGAAAGCAGATCGGAAAAATGATGCTTACTGTTCCTTACAAGGTACAGAACGTGCAAAATCCCCTGAATGTGCCTCTATTCTCTGAAAATGCTCAGGAAATGAAATTTGTAGATCAGAATATGAATGAAATTCAAAGGCTTGATTTTAAGCAGAAATTTGGTTTCATCAGAATGGCTTACGCCGAAGATCTGCAGCAGCTGTGGCTTTTGGATGACAGCACAAAACGGTTGATACAGTACAATTTCAGAAATGATACCACCATCAATTCGTATCCGTTTGATATCAGTTTTGAAGATCTGATGGATATGCTGGTCTATGAAAATAAGGTTTATATCTTAACAAGAAAACATATCAGGATTTACAGCCTGAAATTTGAAAAACTTTTTGAAGCCCCTTTAGAAAACGGAAAACGCTTTAGAAGAGAAAATGATGCAATTATGGTAGTTGCCGGTAATTTTATTTCACAATACGTTCCTGAAAAAGGAATGGTAACAGTTTTTGAAGATCAGGAGGCGCAAATTGTGGATAAAAACATCCTTTCTTATTTTGAAATCAAGGGGAACAAACTCTATCTTTACAGCCTTGAAAAAGTAAAGAAAGCCAAACAGCAGAAACAGCTTGAAGCTCAGCCGGAATCTCTGCAGCAATCTACAGAAAAACCTGTAGAAAAGACTGAAGAAAAAACGAATGAGACTAAAGAAGAAAAACCTTCAGATAATACTTTACAGAAATTGCTTGAAGATATTTCTAACGTTCAGACTGAAGGGATCGAAAAGCTTATCAATTAATCAGTAAATACAAGGAAAAAGAATATGCATATTGCAGTTACAGGAAACATTGGAGCAGGAAAAACAACTTTGACGACGATGCTTTCCAAGCATTACGGATGGGATGCACAATTTGAAGACGTAGATCATAATCCTTATCTGGAGGACTTTTATTCAGATATGAGCAAATGGAGTTTCGCATTGCAGGTTTATTTCCTGGGAAGCAGATTCCGTCAGGTAAAAGAGATCAGAGAAAGTGGTAAAAACATCATTCAGGATCGTACCATTTACGAAGATGCCCATATTTTTGCAGAAAACTTAAATGATATGAATCTTCTTTCGGACAGGGATTTCAATAATTACTCCTCTGTTTTTGATCTGATGAAGTCTTTTGTATCGGCTCCGGACCTGTTGATCTATCTGAAATCAGATGTTCCGAATCTGGTCAAAAAAATCTATAAAAGAGGTCGTGAATATGAAGCATCTATCAGTATCGAATATCTTTCCAAGCTGAATCAGAAATATGAAAAATGGATCTCCAACTATACCGAGGGAAAACTTCTGATCGTTGAGGTGGATGATCTTGATTTTGTAGAAAAACCGGAAGATTTCGGATTTATCCTGGATAAGATTGAAGCTGAACTTAATGGATTGTTTTAACATACTTTTATTAGAATATTAAGACATACTCACTGAGATTCTTCCTAAATTTGGTAAAGAGAATTTAATTTTTTTGAATAATTATATCATGGTAGTTAAAGTTTTACATAACGGGAACTGTTCAAAGTCAAATGCCGTACTGGAGTATCTTGACGAAAACGGAGTACCTTTTGAGATCATTAATATCATTGAAGATCCGTTAAGCATCCTTGAAATCAAAACTGTGTTGAAAAAGCTTAACCAAAGTGTTTTTCATATCATCCGTAAAACAGATAAACTGTATATTGAGAATTACGCAGATAAAAATTATTCTGAAGAAGAATGGCTTAAGATACTCTCTGAAAACCCTTCTCTTATACAAAGACCAATTTTGGTAAAGGGCTCAGTTGCCATGTTGGGAAGGCCTATTGAAAATGTGAAATTCTTTATTGAAAAATAGATAAAAAAATCCGCTCTACAATAGAACGGATTTTTATTTTATCGGGTTTTTGTTTTTTCGGACCCGTTTATTGCATTATATAAAGCCTCCAGTTCTTTTGGTGGATGCCCGGAATCAAAACTTGAAGAAGTATACTCCTTCCCGTTAGACGTAATAGTAATTGAAGCAGCCATGGCACGATCCGAATGTCGGCCTGTGGTAGGAGATGGAAGATCTGATATTTTGGATAGGTCAATCGCTTCAGCCAGTTTGGAAACCGAATTCCATTCAGCAGAAGATATCTTAGCATTGACAATATCTTCGTTGGTATTTGTTGTTTTTGATGAAGGAGTAAAAACAATGCTTTTACTGAAGCCTCTTGTTCTTTCGGCCAACTGAATCTGTTCAATCTTTTGCCGCTGTACCGCAGTTGTGATATTTGTTGCCGTATTTTCACTGCTGTTTTTATGAACACAGCTTGTAGCAGATGTGATTAAAACAATAGTAAATAAGACCAATTGGATGTTCATAATGCTTTTATTTATGTTTTTGGATAATAAAAAACCGCTTCACTATATGAAACGGTTTCTGTTTTTTACAATAGAATAACGCCTTCTATTTTTGCTACTTCTTTATAAATAGTCACAACCTGATCGGCATCCAAAACAAATGCATTGATGTTGCAGGCCGTGTATTTTCCATTTTTACTTTCGCGGTTTCCCAATGTAAATTTAATGCCGTCAAAAACTTTGTATATTTCAGTAAGCTTTGACTGGTCTGTAGGAATAATAAATTTAAATAAATAATCTTCCGGAAAATCATGATGATCCTCCAGTTTATCCTTCAAAGACTTGTAAAAATCTTCAGGATTTGCGTGTTGATTTCCTTGTAATATATCCATCTGCAATTATTAATATAATATAAATATAACGAAATTTCTCCTATTTTCCAAATGGTCCCAGGAGAGATTTGGAGTTCTGATGCTCGTAATCTTCAATGATATTGAATAGTCCGTTCACCAGTTGTTCAGAAGCGAGCTGGCTCAGTCCACCTGAATTCACTGTGTTTTGATTTCCTCCCAGAAGACTGCCTAGGAAATTGCTTCCTGATAAAGCAGAGTTAATTGTTTTTACAATCCCATATTCATTCAGTTTCTCATCCACTTTAGGAGCAATAGCGGCAATAAGCTGTTGTGATGTTTTTTCTTTCAGAACTTGTGTTGCAGTAGTTCCCTGCATGATTCTCGTTACATCCTGAGCGTTCAGACTGTTTACGGCACCTTCCAGAATAGGTTTTGAAGTATTCACCGTATAAGCTGCTGCCTGGGCAATATAATCCCTTTCTTTGGCAACCAATGAAGGAGCAACCTTTTCAAGCATAGAGTTGATGTCTCTCAGCTCTTTAGGAAGCGCTTTGTCTACCATATTGTTTTGCAGAAAAGCCTCTTTGTTTCCATAGATACCCATCCCTTTATCTATACCATTAAGCAGAATTCTTTTAATAATAGAAAGCCCCATGTCTGATGTGGCCAATGTTGTACATGATTGTACACTGGTAGTAATAACAGCACCGGTACCTATAATAAGAGCGGCTGCAATGATATATTTTTTCATTGATTTTTTATTATATATTTCTAAATGCTTTTTCTCAAAAACTGCACCAAAGGTAATTACTATTCTCTATTTAACAAAATATTAAATTCACTGCAAAATTTGGTGATTTTTTGTGTTAAAAATGTTAATTTATAATTAATGAAATGGTGGGTAATTGATAATTATTTTAAATATTAAATTATAAAATTTGAGCATTTATCAGTTTTTGTTTAATAAAACATTGTAATTTTTAAATGTTTAAGATAATTTAACATTGTACAATATTTTTTCTATTTTTGGCTAATGTCTTTTTTTGAGATTTTAAATAACTCCACTATTTAGAGACAGGTACAAAATTGAATTTATTTGAATAAAATTGAAACTATATGAAACAAAGTAATTTAAAGTATTCATGTCTCATTGCTGCTTTGTACTTCGGTATGAACGTCAATGCTCAGACTACTCCAAAAGATACTACTGCCAAAGAGCAGAAGATCGAGGAGGTAGTTTTGATCGGATATGGATCTCAGAAAAAAGAAAACGTTACCGGAAGTATCGGAATGGTTTCTGCAAAGGACCTTGCCGATAAACCTAACGCTAACCCGATAAGTTCAATACAAGGTAAATTATCTGGTGTTCAGGTTCTGAATTCTGGTACGCCTGGAAGTTCCCCGAGAGTAGATATCAGAGGGGTAGGTTCCCTGACTGGTAAAACAGTATTCATCGTTGATGGAATGATCACTGATGACATCTCTTTCCTTGGTCCTCAGGATATCGAATCTATGAGTGTATTGAAAGACCCTTCCAGTTTAGCAATCTTCGGAGCAAGAGCCGCTAATGGAGCTGTAATTATTAAAACAAAAACAGGGAGAGGGAAACCGATATTCAATTTCAATTCTTACTTAGGAATCAAGAAAGTTACCAATGTTCCTAAAATGACTAATTCTGATCAGTATATTGAGCTTTATAACGAAAAGCTGATGAATGATAACGGGAATCTTAATGGTGCACTTTCCAGAGCTAATTTCCCTGCTGATACAGATTGGTTTAATGAAATTTTCAGAACAAGTATCATTAACTCTAATGATTTCTCTGCTTCAGGAAGCTTAGGAAAGCTTAATTATTATGCAAGCATAGGAAATCTACAGGATGAAGGAAATATTGCTGCGGGACAGGGTATTAATTCAGGATCAGGATTTAACAGACTTAATACAAAATTAAATCTTAGTTATAAGATTACGGATAACCTTACTATCGGGAATAATTTCACATTCTCTAAAATGCGTACCGATCAGGCAAAAAATCCTTTACTGAATGCTTATAATGCACCTCCTATTTTCTCTGTGATGAATCCGGGGACAGGAGACTACCAGTTCTTTAACGGATATTCTATTCCTAACCCACGTGCTGTTTTAGATCTATACCGTTCTCAAAACAGACAGGAGAGGTTATTGAACAATGTATGGGCTGAATATAAATTCTTGCAGGACTTTACTTTAAGAGTAAGCTATACAACGGACAATTATAATACAAATCTTTACGAATATACTCCTACATTTAATTATGTTCCTGTTTCTGATCAGAAGCCTAATAAGCTGATTACAAGAGATTCAAGAAACAGAAATTATATCTGGGACAATACATTAAGCTGGAAAAAATCATTAGGAGATCATAACCTTGAAGTTCTTGCCGGTTTTTCCAGAACAAGAAATTCTTATTCCCAAACGTATTTAGAAGCACTTAACGTTAATTATGACGGAACCAATGCTTCGATGAATATTTTCAACGGGACCAATATTATTATGATTGATAAGGACGTAGAAGGCTATGATGTTGTACCTTATCAGGATAGAATTGAGTCTATGTTTGCCAGAGTAAACTATGATTATAAAGGGAAATATCTGATCAATGGATCGGTTCGTAGAGACGGTACTTCAAAAT
Organism: Chryseobacterium sp.; assembly: GCA_030146295.1. GTDB lineage: Bacteria > Bacteroidota > Bacteroidia > Flavobacteriales > Weeksellaceae > Chryseobacterium. The sequence goes on along the minus strand of JASLCD010000200.1, from coordinate 963 downwards.
ATTCTTCAGGAGACAGACACAGGGTATTCCCAGCGGTGAGTGCCGGATGGGTAATTTCCAAGGAGAACTTTATGAGCAATCAGAATGTATTCAGCCTTTTGAAGTTAAGAGCAAGCTGGGGTAAATTGGGTAATCCAGATGTAACAAGAGCTTATACTTTAAGAACTACAATTCTTAAAGAAGGTGCTTATTATGGAAATTCAGGAGCGCCTGCTCAGACCATTGACAGAGTGATTGATCCAAATATTGGCTGGGAAACAACAACGGGTAGAGATATCGGTTTAGAAATGGGATTGTTCAATAACAAATTGAAAATTGATGCAACCTATTTTGATAAAGATACTAAGGATGTAGTATACGGTGTTACACAAGGAACGGTTTCAGGGGCAAGTAACTGGAAAAATTTTATTACCAATGCCTATTCATTTAATAACAGAGGTTTTGAAGTTTCTGTAAATTATGATACGAAAATTTCTGAAAAAGTGAAATTAGGAGTATATGGTAACCTTACTACTCTTAAAAATAAAATTACATCTGTATACCAAGGTTCATACCTTGAAACAGGAGCAAGTTTATTTGGAAACTCTATTGTAAGACTGCAGAACGGACAGTCTGTAGGAGCATATTATGGATATGAGGTAACGGGTGTATTCCAAACTGATGCAGAAGCTGCTGCTTCCGGTCAAACAGGAGCAAAAGCGGGATGGCTAAAATTTGCTGATATAGACGGAAACGGAGTAATTGACACCAGAGATAAAACATTCTTAGGAAGCCCGATTCCAAAAGGAACTTATGGATTCGGAGTTAATTTAAGTGTTCATGATTTTGATATTGCTGTAGACTTCCAGGGGGTATTCGGTAACAAAATTTATAACTATAACCGTGAACAGCGTTATGGAAATGAAAACTGGGATCTTGATTTCTACAACAACAGATGGCATGGTGCAGGAACTTCCAATGCAT
>JASLCD010000296.1 GCA_030146295.1 Chryseobacterium sp. | reverse complement strand
TTGATTAATTAAGTCTGCAAATTTACTAAAATTTGTCGGTTTATAATATATGTTTTATTTAGGTAATTTCTATTAAAAAGTTCAATTTCAGAAATATAATACAGAAACTCGTGGAAAGTGAATGGTAAAAAGTGAATATATGAAGTTTTACTGACAACTTTTATGTGAAAATTAAACGCAATTATTCAATAGGAGTGGGCTTTAGCCCGCTTATATAATAAAAACATATCCAATGGCTTTAGCCAAAACCTATTGATTACGCAAAGTCAAAGTTCACAAAGATCTTATAAATGGGTTAAAATTGCTTGCAAAGGCATTTCACTCGGCAAAGGAAATCTGTGGTTAATAAAACAAAGATGATTCTAAAAATGAATATTCTAACAAGCGCTTATTGGCCGAAATTTTGTACATTTAAATAGATCTATAAACTCAAATGCTGTATGAAAACCTTTTATAACCTGATGCTTTTTGTTTGTTTTATCAACACAGGCATTATACAGGCTCAAAATAATTATCCTCAAAATTATTTCAGAAATCCACTCAATATTCCCATGCAGCTTGCTGCTAATTTTGGCGCGATCCGGACGAATCATTTTCATATGGGGCTGGATCTGAGAACGAACAGCCAGGAGAACTTGCCCGTTTTTGCTGCGGCAGAAGGCTATGTGAGCAGAATAAAAGTGGAACGATACGGTTTTGGAAATGCAGTGTATATTACTCATCCCAATGGGTATACCACAGTATATGCACATTTGAACAAATATTTTGATAAGCTTGACGAATACATAAAAGAAAGACAATATAAAGACGAACAGTGGGAGCAGGATATCAATTTTCAACCGGGACAGTTTCCGGTAGAAAAAGGACAGCAAATCGCACTGAGCGGGAATACCGGAGGATCGGCAGGTCCACATCTGCATTTCGAAATAAGAGATACCAAAACAGAAGAATGTCTCAATCCTTTACTTTTCGGGTTTGCCATTCCTGATACTATTGCACCCATTATTAGTGGACTGTATTGGTATGACCGGCGTTTCAGCACTTATGAACCTGGTGCAAATGGAATTGCAGTGAAAAAAACAGGAAATAACTATACAGCAGATATTATCCGAGTAAATTCTCCTTTGATAAGTTTTGCCATTAAAGCCGTCGATAAGGCCAATCAGGGTTTCAATCTAGGGATTTATAATGCAGAACTATTGATGGATAATAAACCGATGTACAGTTTTAAAATTGATAAAATACACTACGATGATACCCGTTATATCAACGGCTGTATAGATTATACTAAGTTCATCAGAGATAAAATGGGGATTCAGCACTTATCTTCTTTACCGGGTATGAAGCTTCAGAACTACAGTCTTCCGAATTTGACAGGGATCATCAATCTTCAGGATGAAGATATTCATACCATTGAAATTATTCTAAAAGATGTCAAAGGAAATACAAGTAGGTTAACAACAAAGCTTCAGTTAAATAAAACTTCAGATAAAGTAGTTTTTACAGGAAAAACAGTAACACCTAACGAAGGAAAAACAATGACCACAGAAAATACAGAAATTAGTTTCAGTAAAAATGCAGTCTATGATGCAGTAAATTTCAATGCCTATGAAAAACCGGATACTGACCCGAATGCTGTTTCAAATACTATTGTTTTGCATAATCCGTACATTCCTGTTCATGATGAATATACTCTGAAAATAAAATCCAATAGAAAATTAACCAATGCAGAAAAAGATAAAGCTGTTATTCTCCTTGATTACGGCAGTGATAAAAATGTGGTAAAAGGAAAATGGAATAATGACTGGGCAGAAGGTACGTTCAATAGATTGGGTACAGCAAAATTATTATTAGACAATACCCTGCCGTCTGTTTCATCAGGCTGGACTGAAGGAGCAATGGTTAACAACAGCTCTTTATTGTTAAAAGGAACAACGAAAGTGGGTGATATTATTTCATTCAGGGCTGAACTGGATGGAAAGTGGCTTCGGTTTGCCCGTGTAAAAGATAATTTTGTTTACACTTTTGATGAAAGGTGTCCCAAAGGATCAGGCTCTCATACTTTAAAAGTAACAACAATCAATACCGCTGGAAATACAAATACACAAACTTTTACCTTCCGGAGATAGATAATCTTTTAATGTTTTAATGTTTTAATCTTTCAATCTTGTAATTTTAAATAAATTTGCTTTTTAAAAATTAAAATCATTGGAATTTCATCCTTCAATCGAGAAAGCAGATATTCAGGAAATCAAAATATTTCAGGAAGAAAAACTTCATGAGCTTTTGGCTTACCTTGAATCGCACTCACCTTTTTATCAGAAGCTGTTCAAAGAAAACAAGATCGTTGTTGAGGATATCCATACTCTGGAAGATCTTCAGAAGATTCCCACGACAACAAAAAATGATCTTCAGCAGTATAATCATGATTTTTTCTGCATTACACCAGATAAAATTGTTGATTACAGCACCACTTCCGGAACATTGGGAGATCCGGTTACTTTCGGGTTATCCGACAGTGATCTTGAAAGACTTGCTTACAATGAAGCGATTTCGTTCGCCTGTGCAGGAATTCAGAAAGGAGATGTTGTTCAGATGATTACCACGATAGACAAAAGGTTTATGGCAGGACTTGCTTATTTTCTGGGTTTAAGAAAAATGGGAGCAAGCGTGGTGAGAATGGGGCCAGGGATTCCCGAATTACAATGGGATTCTATTTTCAGATACAAACCCAAATACCTGATTACAGTTCCTTCTTTTCTGCTGAAAATGATTGATTATGCCGAAAAACACGGTTTGGATTATAAAAATTCCAGTGTTTACGGGGCAGTGTGTATCGGAGAAAGTATCAAAAATCAGGATTTTACAGATAATATTCTTTCGCAGAAGATCAAAGAAAAGTGGGATATAAAACTCTTTTCAACTTATGCTTCTACCGAAATGAGCACTGCTTTTACAGAATGTGAATTCCAGATCGGAGGACATCATCATCCTGAACTGATTATCACCGAAATTCTGGATGATGACGGAAACCCTGTAAAAGAAGGAGAAAGCGGAGAACTCACGATTACTACTTTGGGAGTGGAAGCAATTCCTTTGTTAAGGTTTAAAACCGGAGATCTTGTTAAGGCTCATTATGAACCATGTCAATGCGGAAGAAATACAATGCGGTTGGGTCCTGTAGTAGGAAGGAAACAGCAGATGATCAAATACAAAGGAACAACACTGTATCCGCCTGCCATGAATGATATTCTGAATGATTTCAACAATATCTTATGCTACCAGATCGTTATTCAGGCCAACGAAATAGGGCTTGACGAAATTATCATTAAACTGAGCACAGAAGAAGAGCACGAAGCGTTTGTCAATGAAGTAAGAGACCATTTCCGTGCAAAATTAAGAGTAAGTCCGAAAATTGAAATTGTAGAATTTGACATTTTGTCTAAAACAGTTTTTAATCCAAACAGCAGAAAGCCAATCACTTTTATTGATTTAAGATAAAATTAAACCTGAAGAAGAATGAACAGTGGTCTTTTTATATATCTTTGGGGGCTTAAATAGTAAAACTAATACACTATGAAAAAATTATTGCTGCTGCTTTTTGTAGCCATTACTACGGCAACTTTTGCCCAGGACAAAATTAATTTCGAACAGGGAAATTTTGACTTTTTAAAAGATCAGAAAGAAGTGAATGTTAAGCTTGTATTTGACAATGTATCATTTCACGAAAAGAACCTTACGGAAGCTCAATATATCGAAAACAGAAAAGCGGATATCTCTGCTAAAAAAGGACCGGCTGTATGGGATAACTGGATGAGACAGTGGGAAAAATATAAAGCGTCAGAATACCTGGAATTCTTCCTTAAAGGAATCAATAAAAAATCGAAAAAAGTATATTTCAGAAATGATGTAAACACGAAATATACCCTGATTATTGATACAAAATGGTTGTATGCAGGATGGTATGGTGGATTTATGGGAACGCAGCCCGGAAAATTAACCGCCAATCTCACATTTGTAGAAACAGATAATCCCTCCAATGTAGTGATGAGGTTAATAGCGGATAAAGTAGAAGGAAATCAGGGCAATGATGACCTTAACTGGGAATACGGAAGAATGGCTGCAGCCTATGAAGTTACCGGGAAAAAATTAGCAAAAGAAATGAACGCAGTTGTAAAATAAAAATAAAAAACGGTCTGAATTTTCAGACCGTTTTTTTTATGCTTGGTTTTGCTGTTCCTGCTTTTCCAGCTTGATCAGGTTGGCAAGATTTTTAATTACCGTATCATGCTTCTTCACAAAAGGATTGTCTTTATTCCAGACATAGCCTGCTAAAACAGCACAGATCTTTTTCTTTACATCAGCGTTTTCCGGCTGGTGGAAGAACAGCTCCTGAAGATTTCCTGTATACCATTCCTTTACATAGGTGGTGAAAACATCCACGCCGTATAAAATATAATCGGTATATTCTGTCTGCCAGTTAATTTTTTCTCCGTTTAATTGTCTTAGAGCCAGTTTTGCGGCCAGCATTCCGGATTCTGTGGCAAAAGCCATTCCCGAAGAGAAAACAGGATCAAGAAACTCTGACGCATTCCCGGTTAAAGCAAATCCGTCTCCGAACAAACTTTTAACCGAACATGAATAATCTTTCAGATGTTTAGGTTCAAAAAGGAAATCTACATCACCAAAACGCTTTACATAATAATCAGAAAGAGAAATTGCTTTTCTCAACGCTTCGGTAGTATCTCCGTTTTCAGATAATTTGTCGATATATTCAGTAGGGCCTACAATTCCAACACTGGTGTTTCCGTTAGAAAAAGGAATTACCCAAAGCCATACTTCCGTTTCAATAATGTCAAAAGAAATTAAAGTTCCTTCTTCTCCCGGTTCCCTATTAATATCATTTACATGAGAAAAAATAGCAGAGTGAGGAGACAGTTTTGAAGGTTTTTCAAGGTCAAGCAAACGAGGCAGTACTCTTCCATAGCCGCTGGAATCAATAACAAACTTAGCATGGATTTCCTTGGTTTCTCCTTCCTTGTTTCTTACCGTTGTTACAGAATCGGTTCCGTCAAATCGTATGTCAATAACTTCGGTTTCAAATTCAAGATCAATACCTTTATTAATGACTTCCTGAGCCAGGGTATTATCAAAATCAGCTCTCGGAACCTGCCAGGTCCAGTCCCAGCCTTCCCCGAATTTATTGCTGAAATCAAAAATGCAGACTTCATCGCCGCGAAGAAAACGTGCTCCAAGCTTTTTTTCAAAGCCCATTTTGTCTAATGCAGGGAAAAGTCCGGCCTCATCAAAGTGGTCCATTACCCTCGGAATTAAGCTTTCACCCACTACCAGTCTGGGGAATTTTGTTTTTTCGACTACTTTCACGTTGACGTTATTCTTCTTTAAGTAGGAAGAAGACACGCATCCGGAAGGTCCGGCTCCGATTACAAGAACGTCAACAAATTCTTTGCTCATCTTTGATTTTTTATTTTAATAATAACTTTTAT
>JASLCD010000172.1 GCA_030146295.1 Chryseobacterium sp. | reverse complement strand
TTCGATTACGGCTTCTACAGAGAAGACATCGGAAAGTTTTAATAAAAATCACGAAAAAAGATTTGGAACAATTCCAAGTCTTTTTTTGTAAAACAGTTAAGAAGCAATAGGCTTTAGGCTACAGGCAGTATGCTTATTGCAGTATAGAAAGCTTATAGCCTGAAGCTCATAGCTTAAAGCTTTTAAATTAATCATCATTTATCAATTATCAACAATGAACAACGGTATTATTATTTTAGATTTCGGATCCCAGTACAACCAGCTTATCGGAAGAAGAATCCGTGAGATGGGAGTGTACTCTGAAATCTTACCTTACAATACACCATTACAAGATATTTTAGCAAAACAGCCAAAAGGAATCATCCTTTCCGGTGGACCAAGCTCTGTGAATGCAGAAAATGCTCACCTGGTTGAAAAAGAATTATATGAGCAGGGAGTTCCTGTATTGGGAATCTGCTACGGAATGCAGATGACTGCTCACCTTTTAGGAGGAAAAGTAAACAAAGGAGAAAAAGGAGAATACGGAAAAGCAAACCTTGAGATCGTTAAAGAAAGCTCTTTACTGAAAGGAGTTACTCAGAACTCTGTCGTTTGGATGAGCCACTTTGACGAAGTAGGAGAACTGCCTGCAGGTTTTGAATTAAATGCGAAATCAGGTGTAATTGCTTCTATCTCCAATGAAGATAAAAAAATCTTCTGCGTTCAGTTCCACCCGGAAGTTTCTCATACAGAAGAAGGAGGGAAAATGCTTGAAAATTTTGTTTTCGGAATCTGTAACTCAGAGAAAAACTGGAAACTGACCAACTATATAGAAAAAACAGTTGAGGAAATCCGTGAGAAAGTAGGAGACAACAAAGTGATCCTTGGACTTTCCGGAGGAGTAGACTCTTCTGTAGCCGCTGTTTTGATCCACAAAGCCATCGGTGATCAGTTAACTTGTATCTTCGTAGATACGGGATTATTGAGAAAGGACGAAGGGAAAAAAGTAATGGATCAGTATGGAGAGCATTTCCATATGAACATTAAAATGGTAGATGCTCAGGAAAGATTCCTTTCAAAACTAGCTGGTGTGGACGATCCTGAAGCGAAAAGAAAAATCATCGGAAACGAATTCATCCATGTTTTTGACGAAGAATCTCACAAAATTGAAGGAGCAAAATTCTTAGCTCAGGGAACCATTTATCCTGACGTTATCGAGAGCCAGTCTGTTAACGGACCATCTGCAGTAATCAAGTCTCATCACAATGTGGGAGGACTTCCTGAAGATATGGAATTCGAATTATTAGAGCCATTAAGAGAGCTTTTCAAGGACGAAGTAAGAAGAGTAGGAGAAGAATTGGGTATTCCTCATCACCTGGTATACAGACACCCTTTCCCAGGTCCTGGATTAGGAATCAGAGTATTGGGAGCGGTAGATGCTGAGAAAGTAAGAATCCTTCAGGAAGCTGACGATATCTTCATCGAAGAATTATACAAAAATGACCTTTACGAAAAAGTATCTCAGGCATTTGTAGTCCTTCTTCCGGTAAAATCTGTAGGAGTAATGGGAGACGAAAGAACTTACGAATACACAGCAGTAGTTCGTTCTGCCAACACTATTGACTTTATGACTGCAACATGGAGCAGACTTCCTTACGAGTTCTTGGATACTGTTTCAAGCAGAATTATCAACGAAGTAAGAGGAATCAACAGAGTAGCTTACGATATTTCAAGCAAACCGCCTGCAACGATTGAGTGGGAATAATTTTTGACTTGAATTTGCAATATAAAATCCTGCCCGTTTTGGGCGGGATTTTTTTGTTAAGATTGATGATCTGAGAAAATTATAGAATAATCTTCACTGAAAAAAAATATTCTAGCCATTCCATCATATCTCGCAGTAACAAACTTGATGTTTTCATGACACTGTTGTTTTATCAGGCAGAAATCATCATGAATTTTTTTTGTTAGTTTCTTTGCATCTTCAGTGCTTGCTATCTCATTTCTAAATTTATATAAACTAATTAAGTCGTCTATTGATAAGGTATGATCAGTAAATGAAATTTCAAAATTTTCCATTTCTGTATCATACTCCCGAATTTTTTGCTCAATCAACTCTTGCATAATTTATAGTATAATGTTGTATGTTGGGAGAAATCTATTAAAATTGTTTTAAAAAAGAAATGATCAGTAAAATATTTAAAGCAATTAACAGGCAATATACCAGTTTGAAAAGTATATGCTTATGGAAAATAAGATAGTTTAAAAATATTGATCCAGCCATATACACATAAACAAAAGTTTTCACTTCCTCAACATTGAGTTCAGATGCTGAAAACAAGTTGAAATTATGTAAAAGATTAATGATTGAGTAAGGATAAAAGATTCTTAAAATCAAAATAAGTAAGGTATTTATGAGTAAAGTTACTGCGTACGGTTTCATTAGCTAATAAAATTTAATATAATCATTACTCTCCGATAAAAAGTATAAATACATTGGAAATATCAATATTTACTGCATGAATTAACAGGCCGCTCCTCCGGAGCTATAATTTTAAAACAAATATGTTCTATTAATAGTTAGCTCCCAGTGGAGCTGGATTTGATCCCGTCGGGATCTTCTGTTATTAGAAAAAAAGATGTTCCCATAAAAAATAAAGCTCCAGAGGAGCGACCTGCTAATTAAGCTTTAGGTTAATCGGACAAGAATGATTTTTAATTTATATTGTAAAAATAAAAATCTTCAGCAGAAAAAGCATTCAGGTTTTCCATAAAATCAAAATAAGCATTATAAAAATCAGGATCTACAGACAGATAGGGAGTAGATAGCGTATCGACAATAATTGTATTCTATATCATGAAATGTATGAAGAACATTTTTTACTTCTAAAGCATATTGACTTTCTATCAAAATCAGAGGATAATTCAAACAGATATATCCGATGGTTTTATCTCCTGAAAGCAGAACAACAACTTTTTCTGTATCCATTTCTATATTAATATTATAATGGGGTTTAAGTGTCTTTATTACAACGCTGAAATCAGAATGTTTCCAATAATTATTTGAGTGAACTGCTGTTTGTAACATTTCGGAGATATCCACTGTTAAATTTTGTATAAATAGTTGGGAAGTACTTTTCTATAAGGATTGAAGTAAAATATTTTCCCTAAATTTAAGTAAAATTACATCAAATGCAAATAGAAACAAGAAACCTGACCCTTCAGGATTATAATGAGCTGGCGGAAACGATGAAAAGGGCCTATCCGCAAATGTCGGAGTCCATCTGGTCCAAAAAAAGTATTGATAAGCTTACAAAAATGTTTCCTAACGGGCAGATCTGTATCACCGTTGACGGAAAACTGGCAGCTGTAGCGCTTTCCATTATTGTCAATTATGAAGAATTCGGGGATGATCATACCTATAGTGATATTACAGGAAATTATACGTTCAATACCCACACTTCCACAGGAAATGTTCTGTACGGAATAGAAGTCTTTGTGGATCCGGAGTTTCGTGAACTGCGTTTGGGAAGGAGACTTTATGATGCCCGAAAAGAACTTTGTGAATTATTAAATTTAAAATCCATCGTTTTGGGGGGAAGAATCCCGAATTATCATAAATACAGCCACGAATTTTCTCCAAGAGAATATATCCGAAAAGTAAGAGATAAGGAAATCTATGATCCGGTATTGTCTTTCCAGCTTTCCAATAATTTTCTTCCGATAAGAATCCTGAAAAAATATCTTCCGGAAGATGAAGCTTCCAGAGAGAATGCGGTTCTTCTACAGTGGAATAACATTTATTACAGCAGAAAACCAAATACGATGCAGGACAGCATTATCCGTCTTGGACTGGTACAGTGGCAGATGAGAACTTTTAAAGACATAGAAGCTTTTTATGAGCAGGTGGAATTCTTCGTAAATGTGATGGGAGATTATAAGTCTGATTTTGTCCTGTTCCCGGAGCTATTCAACACGCCTTTGCTGGCTCCTTTCAATAATCTTTCCGAAAGAGACAGTATGATAGAACTGGCTAAGCTTACCGAACAGATCAAAAATAAGATCTCAGAACTGGCCATCAGTTACAACGTGAATATTATTTCCGGCAGTATGCCTGTATTTGACAGTGATAATAATGATTTGTACAATGTAAGTTACCTTCTTCACCGTGACGGGCGTATGGATGAATATCGAAAAATTCATATTACTCCGAATGAAAAGAGATATTATGGGATGAAAGGAGGAAATGAAATCAAAGTTTTTGATACAGACTGTGGTAAAATAGGTCTTGTGATCTGCTACGACGTAGAATTCCCGGAATTACCAAGAATCCTGGCCGATCAGGGGATGAAAATCCTGTTTGTGCCTTATCTGACAGACACTCAAAACGCCTATATGAGAGTACGTCACTGTGCTGCCGCAAGAGCTATAGAAAATGAATGTTATGTAGCCATTGCTGGCTGTGTAGGGAATCTTCCAAAAGTCAATAATATGGATATTCAGTTTGGGCAGGCGGCTGTATTTACCCCTTCTGATTTTGCTTTCCCATCCAATGCCGTGAAAGGAGAAGCAACTCCGAACACAGAAATGACCCTGATTGTAGATGTAGACCTTAATCTGCTAAAAGATCTCCATCACAACGGATCTGTTCAGGTGATGAAAGACCGGAGAAAAGATCTGTACGAAACCTATCTTAAATAAAGATAACCTATCTCAAAAGGTATTCAGATAGATTTTGATATCAATAGAAGCGGGCTTTAGCCCGCTTATTATGTATCTGTACATCATACAGGCTTTAGCCAAAACTTATGATCTGTAAATGTTTGTTATTGTTTAAAATTATATCCAAACTATAGAAAAAGACTGTCTAGAAAGACAGTCTCCTTATTTTTTACCTAAAATTTCTTTGAGTGGATTACATGTACTCAGGACATACTACAGCAGGGCAGATCAGTCTTGGACATCTTGGTCTTCCATCTGTTGGGCAGCATTGGTTTGAGCAGTTTCCGATAATGATTCCGCTTCCTGCAATTCCTTTTAATTGCTCTCTTGAAAGTTTGTTGTTACGTAAATTTTTCATGTTCTAATACTTTTGGTTTTGTTTTATTTGTACGCTGTAAATATATTAATTTTTATGATATATGGTGGTTTTTGTTGTTATTGATGAATTTTATTCTTAAAATATCAATGATGGGTTGTTGTTTTTTAATTCTTAACCTCCGGGCATTTTGCTTTTGAAATAACATCATCAATACCATTATTTCCTAATTGTTTGCTCTTTAAAAGACTTTTGCATGCTTTTTCTTTCTGCCCTGTAGATAATAAAACTTCGCCTTGATAATAAAGGACAAGAGGGTTATTGGGATTGTATTCCAGAGCTTTTTCAAAATCCTGCAATGCAGCATCATATTTTTTTAATAAGGCATAGGCCGTTCCTCTGTGTTCATAGCCCTTTTCTGATTTTTGTATATATAATGAAGTATCGAGGTCTTCAACCGCTTCAGCATAATTACCCATACGCATTTTAACGTAACCTCGGTTTAGATATGTTCTATAATTTTGGGGTAGCTTTTCTACAGAAATGTTGGCATCGGCAATCGCATCATTATACATTCCAAGTTCAGCTTTGGCAGCAGCTCTTTCTCCATACAGTCTATAATCATCAGGCATTCTTTCCAATGCAGTGGTATAGCTTTCTACGGCTTTTGAGAACTGATTGGTTAATGCATAATATTTTCCGTAAAAAGTATAAACTGTTTTGTTTTGTGGATCTAACTTGAGAACCTTATCAAAATCTTCCTTAGCTTTTACTCCATCATAGGAGTAGAGGTAGGACATCCCTCTATATAAATAAGAATCAAGAATATTTTCCTTTTTGCTGATAGCCTTGTCAAAATAGAATATCGCCTTTTGAAAATTTTGATTATCATATTCATTTGAGCCTAAATTGTAATTGGACTGTCCGAAAAGAAAATGAGAATTCAACAGGAAGAATGATAAGAGTAAAATTTTTTTCATAGTATAAGGTAATAGTTTTTTAGTTCTCTAATGTAATAAAAAATAGGAACAATTTTTGGAGTAAATTGCACTTACTATTGATACACTATGTTTGACAAGCAGCAAAGAAAACTGAAAAGATCCGCAAGATTAATCTCCGTATTGAGTAAATATGGGTTCAAAGATATGGTGGCGAGAATGAACGGAGGGAATAAGCAGGAAGAAACTTCCGGTTCAGATGAGATTATTTCAAAAGGAACAGTTTACGAAAGAATAAGACTCGCTCTCGAAGAGTTGGGACCTACTTTTGTGAAGCTTGGTCAGTCATTCAGCAATAGGGAAGACCTTTTACCGCCGGAACTCATTCAGGAGCTGCAGAAGCTTCAGGACAAAGTGGAAACGGTAAATATGGATGTAGAAGAAGCACTGGAAAGTGAGTTCAATATTTCTGTGAAGGATTATTTCCGTGAAATCCAGAAAGAGCCCCTGGCTACAGCTTCCATTGCGCAGGTTTATAAAGCTGTTCTGCTGGATGGCAGTCCGGTCATTTTAAAGCTGAGAAAACCTGATGTACAGTCTGTTATTGAAGACGACTTACTGCTCATCAAAGACATTGAAAAGCTTATATCTGCCTATTCGGAAATAGGAGAGAAGCTTAATATGAAACAGGCTATTTCCACTTTTGAAAAATCATTGTTAGAAGAAGTCTCTTTGACTAATGAAAGAAACAATATCCTGCAGTTTCGCCTGAATTTCAAAAATAATAAAGAAACCTATGTCCCGAAAGTCTATGAAGAATTTTCCAACAATAATATTCTTTGTATGGAATTCATTGACGGGATAAAAGTTACCGATAAATCGCTTCTCCTCGCCAATGGTATTGACCCTGTAAAAGTTTCCGAAGCAGGATTAAGGCTGTTTGTTTCTCAGATCTTAGATTATGGATTCTTTCATGCAGATCCGCATGCCGGAAATATCTTAGTAAAAAAGGACGGTAAAATTGTCTTCATAGATTTTGGCGCAGTAGGGAAAATCCAGCCTAATGATAAAGAAATTCTTGAAAATCTTATCGTAAGTTTTGTTGCCAAAAACTCACATAAAATAGTCCGTTCACTCAAAAAAATGGCTGTCAGCTATGAAATTCCTGATGAGAGAAGATTTGAAAACGATGTAGACGATATTCTGAATTTTGTTCACAGCTCATCATTGCAGAATATTAATGTGCAGGTGGTGATCAACAAGATGAAAGATATCTTAAAGGATAACAGGCTTTATATGCCGGATTATTTTTATCTTTTATTCAAGGGAATTAGCTTGATAGAGGGTGTTGGAAGGAGTATCAATCCTGATCTGGATATTGTAAAAAGTCTTCATCCTTACACCAAAAAGATTTTCACCAAAAAAATAAGTCCTAAGAATCTTTTAAAAACAGGAATGGACCGGATGATGAATTTCACGGATAATGTAGATGAAATTCCGAAAGAGCTTCGTTCTGTTCTTCAAAAACTGGATGAAAACAAATTTACGGTGTCCAGTGAGATCAAAAATATAGACAAAACCAACCAGCTGATCAAATCCAGCGTGGTCAATTTGATTCTGGCCATGATTTTAGGCGCTAATATCATCGCAACCGCCATTGTTTTCTCTTCCGAATCCGGTCCGAGAATAGGAGAGTTGTCTGTGGTAGCGGTATTGGGCTTTATTTTTTCAATCATTTTAGTTTTAATACTTTTACTTAGAATTACAAGAAAGTAATGCAATAAGTAAAAATGAAGAACTTATCACAGATCCATAACCCAAACCCACAATGAAAACACGTATAATAACCGTAATCACGCTATTCAGTTCATATTGTTTTGCCCAGCAAGGAAATGAAGAAAAACTTTCGGGAGACTTTGACGGAAATGGAACCAAAGAATACGCGTATACAAAAGTAAGTGATTGTGGTGATGAATGTGAAGGAAAGTGTGAAACCACTATTTATTTTAGTGATGAAAAAATAGCACCTTTTACCATTTCACCAGCCAACCAAGGGAGTCTTTACAATTTGGGAGACCTTAATGGTGACGGGAAAGACGAAGTTGGTTTCTACCCGAATTGGTGTACCAGCTGCTGGCATCCTTTCTATGTTTATACTTTGAGTAAAACAGGCTGGAAGCCGTTACTGCCACCTATTTCAACCCATTGCAACCAGTGGGAGGAGGACAAATTTCCCATCAAAAAAGATCCGAAAAAGAAAGGGTATGTTATCATCACTTCCAGCAAATGGGAAGACGATGACATTAAAATCAAAAGCAGTAGTGTGAAAGTGAATTAGAATGTTAAGTTGTTGCTGGTTTAAAATATTCTATAAACGGATTTATATTCATTAAATACAGTCAGGAAATAATCTTCCAGTAACCAGTTCCTGCAAACTACAGCTTAATATCTGCTTCCTCTAATTTTCAACTTGTAATTAAATACCTATCTTTGCAAAATGGAAAAACTCACTTTTGCAGATTTTGACCTTCCGGTTAAAATTCTTGATGTTTTAGCGGATTTGGAATTATTTGAACCTACACCGATTCAGGAGAAGAGCTTAAAACCTATTCTTTCAGGAAGAGATGTAATGGGAATTGCGCAGACTGGAACTGGGAAAACATTAGCTTACCTTTTACCCGTTCTTAAAACCTGGAAATACAGCAAGACAGGAAATCCAACTGTTTTGGTGCTTGTTCCAACAAGAGAATTGGTGGTGCAGGTAACTGAAATTCTTGAAAAACTGACGGAAAATATTACTGCAAGAGTAATCGGAATATACGGTGGAAAAAATATCAATACTCAAAAATTATTGTTCAACAACGGTTGCGATATTTTGGTTGGAACACCGGGAAGAGTGATGGACCTTGCCATAGACAATGCCATTTCTTTGAAAGAAGTTCAGAAATTGGTCATTGATGAATTTGATGAGATGCTTAATTTAGGTTTCAGACCACAGCTTACTCATATTTTTGAAATGATGAAAGAAAAGAGACAGAACATTCTTTTCTCTGCAACCATGACGGAAGCGGTAGATGAAATGCTGGATGTATATTTTGCAAATCCAATTGAAATTTCATTAGCAAAATCAGGAACACCGCTTGAAAAAATTGAACAGACTGCTTATAAAGTAGAAAACTTCAATACCAAGATCAACTTACTTGAGCATTTGCTGAAGAATGATACTGATATGTCCAAGGTATTGATTTTTAACAATAATAAAAGACATGCTGACCTGCTCTTTACTAAAATTGATGAGCTTTTCCCAGAACAATTTGATGTAATTCACTCGAATAAATCTCAGAACTACAGACTTAAGGCTATGAAAAGCTTTGAGAATGAAGAGGTAAGAGGTCTGATTACCACCGATGTAATGGCAAGAGGTCTCGATATTTCAAATATTACGCATGTGATCAATTTTGAAACACCTGATATTCCGGAACAGTATATCCACAGAATCGGTAGAACAGGTAGAGCAGACAAAGAAGGAAAGGCAATCACTTTTGTAACTAAAAAAGAAGAAGCTTTGATTCTTGATATTGAGCTACTGATGGATAAAGATCTGAAATTTAATGAATTCCCGGAAGACGTTAAGATCAATCCTAAAAAGATCGCTGCTGAAGAAGATCAGGTGGTTATGAAAAACCCGGTGCAGGTAAAACTGAATGAAGGAGGGGGAGCATTCCACGAGAAAAAAGCGAAAAATACAAAAGAAAACTGGGGTGGCCCTTCCAAAAGGAAAGCTCCTAAGAAATTCGGAGCAAACAGAGCTCAGCAGAAATCCATATCAAAATCTAAAAGAAAGAAATAAAAAACTTTCACAAAAAATACAATGCCCCAAAAAGTTCATCACTTTTGGGGCATTTTTTATTTTAATCAAATTGGATATGGTTGCTTTTTAAAATTTCCTTAAACTTATCTGTTTTACCTTCCTCTTTCATGCTCTTGTAGATATATCCTATCATGGTTTCTGCGTCAGACCGGTAAGGGGACTTTTGTTCAGCATAAATTTTGTAAGCCTTGCAGATATTATCAAGCCCTTTCTCACTATTTTTCAAATGGTTAAAATAGACCTGTCCCATTCCATAATACACTTCGGGATCACCAGGATATACTTTGTCAAAATCATTATAAGCATCAATAGCTTTCTGATATTCCTTTTTGTAAACGTATGTTATTGCTATATTCTGTAAGGGCATTTTCCCTTTTGGATCGGCAGCCAATGACTGTTTATAGGCATTGAGAGCCTTGTCATATTCTCCGACTCTTCTATAGCAGATTCCCAGGTTATCCCATGCATAAATAAATCTGGAGTCAGCTTTTACAGCCTGCTCATAATTCTTAATTGCTTCCTGCCAGTTTTCCTGCTTAGAGGCATCAACAGCTTTTTGATAGAAATCAATTGCCGTTTGATTTTTTGAAAACTTATCATAGCTGATTTCTGAAGTTTTTGTAGCTCTTTTTACGCTTTCACAGTTTTGCATCAGATAACGCTCAATTTCATTATAACTATCCTTGTACTGCTGTGAATCCTTATTGGTATTAAAAGTCACGGTGACCTCCTTTTTTCCGTTCACTTCAGGAGCTTTTTCTGACATCTTTTCTGCTCCTTTCAATAGAGTCGAGATCTGAAGTGCCCCTGTGTGTTTGTCAATACATCCATGAACATCTTTAAGGATATCTTCCTTTTTCCTGTTGGATAGGCTAATGGAATCTGTACATTTACAGGCATTTTCTGCGAGTTCCCGAAGAACTGTTTTTTCATTTGGCTTTTCCTGAGAAAATGAATGCGTGTACAGTAAAGCAAAAAATAAAATGGTTATCGTTTTTTTTATCATGGGTTATCGTTTATTTCATATAAGGATTCATCACCTTAGTCCAGATTTTATATCCTTCCGGCGTTAAGTGAAGCATGTCCTCAAGGAAAATATCTTTTCTTACATTTCCATTGGCATCTTCCATCGCCTTGGTAATATCAATAAATTCTGAGTTGGGCTGTTTCTTCATAAAAGCAGCGATCTTTTGATTGGTTTCTTTCATCTGAGGCCAAAGTTCTTCTCTGCTTGGGGAATATTTTATTGAAATATAATCCACTTCAGTATTCGGAAATTTTTCTCGTATTTTCTTGTAGAATGTTTTAAATCTGTTCACTACTTCTTTTGCTTTCAGTTTGTGATTATCAGCAAAATCATTGTCTCCACAATAAATAATGATCTGTTTGGGCTGGTAAGGAGTTAAAAGATCATCGGAAAAATAATTAAGATCAGTAAGTCTGGAACCTCCGAATCCTCTGTTGATAATCGTTTTTCCAGGGAAATAATCCGCCACATCAGTCCATTTCGTAAATGATGAGCTTCCTATAAGGAGAATAGCATCTTTAGCGGGAGGATTTTGCTGGTCCTGTTTCTTAAACTCCTGGATATCCTGCCAGAACATCGGTTTTTTTTCCTGAGAAAAGGCAATAGTAAAATACAGCAATAGAAATGCTGATAGAATCTTCTTCATTATATTCAGTTTTAAATTTAGATATAAAAGTAATAAAAAACTCCCGATTAACGGGAGTCTATGATTTATCTTTTGTAAGTTACATATGGAATATCCGGAACTTTATCTCCGTCCATATCAAAAATTCCTGATTGCTGGGCAAGTTTAAGATCTTTACTTGTCAAAACATCAACTCTGTAGTTGATGGAGGAGTCTTCACCAAGCTTAATTCCTATTATTTTTGAATCTGCATCATAAGTATATCTTCCTTCATTTTTCGGAGCAGCAGTACAGTCTGCACCTACTCCTGTATACGCTGTATAGCTTACGTAATAGTCTGTTCTAAAGAAGAGAGTACTTTTTGCTTCACATCCTGTATATGTCTCAGTAAAAAGCACCGTTTTATTATCTTTTCCGGAAATTATTTCCCTTTTAACCACCTTCCAATCTCCCTTCATGATATCCATTTCGTAAGCATCGAGATTGTCATCTTTACAAGAGGTAAGCGCCAGGGCAGAAAAGGTAAATAAAAGTAGCTGTTTTTTCATTTTCACAAATTTAAGAATATGCTAAAATATAAATAAATTTGAAATATCTATAATGA
>JASLCD010000092.1 GCA_030146295.1 Chryseobacterium sp. | reverse complement strand
CAGGCTTTGGATACGTTTCCTAAATGTTGTGCTAATTCAAGTACACCTAACTTGTTTTTGATGATCTTTTGTTGTGTTGTCATAATACTTAATCTGTTTTAAAGTTATTTAATTTGATTATAACTGTCAGATTAAGTATTGACTAATTCAGTTTATTGTTGTTAGTAAGGATAAACCTAAAGAGAGAACTAGAGTTAAATACGAAGAGCTGGATAAAGCTCTCTTTGGTAACGAACAATAAATTTAATCAAACTTTAAAATTTAAAAAAATGAAAAATAAATTTAAATTTTCAATTATTAAGGCATCACTAGTTTTATCTCTTTTCCCTTCTTTTTCTAAATCTATTAACACTGAAGCTAGAATAAAGTCAAACTATTTTTCTTGCGGAACAGAAAATTTCGAAAGTATTCCTGCAAGTTCCAGCATTTTTGAAACCAATACATGGACAAATAATAATATTACGTGGACAGCATCTGATTCTAGAACCGATCAGACAATTAATAATAGGGCTATTGTTATAAGAAATGGAAATCTTTCAAGTTCTTTGATTAGTGGTGGGATTAAAAGTCTTACAGTGACTACACAACTAAAATTTGCGGGAACTCCTGGAACTCTTATTTTAGAAATTAACAATGTTCAGGTGGGAACAATACCTTTCAATTCTAACAGTATCACTACAACAATTGAGAATATAGATATTGCAGGTGACTTTGTTCTGAAAATTGTAAATCCTAATACTGGACAAAGAATAGCAATTGATGATTTATCCTGGACATGTTATTCAACTTTGGCAGTCAATGAAGTTAATAATAAGAATTCTCAACTTCTAATTTATCCTAATCCCATTAAAAACGGGGAATATTTACATCTTAATAAGACGGTAAATGAAATCCTTATTTATAATAGTGAAGGCAAACTGATTAAAAGGACGAACATTAAGGGGAATTCTGTATTAATTGATAATCTTGCAAACGGAATATATTTTATTAAAATAGAGGATTGTATAAATAAGTTTATAGTTAAATAATCTATATTTAAATTTTATTGTAAAACAAAGAATCCATCTCATAACTATTTTATGAGATGGATTCTTTTTGAAGAGTTAACTGTAACTCAAAATGAAAAAACTGTTCAGATTGTCAAAATCCTGCTGTTAAGCTGTTCAGATTTTATTTATCCTATTATTTCGTTACGAAAGTAAACATATTTTCTTAAAAAAACAATTTTTAAGTCCTGAATTACTTTAACTATATTTTATAAATTCCATTGTAAAATTCCGTTCTTATCTGCTTTAATATGTTGTTTTATTGGTATAAATTGTGCCCCGCTTTTTCTGTCCGGAGCAGGAACAAACCAAATTAGCATTGCACCAACAAATTTTAATTTTTTATCAACAACAGAAGGTTTTAATACGATGTTTTCTTTTTGAAATGAATTTACAATACTAGGATAAATAATACCTTCGATTTCATAGGGAATCTTCATATTTTCAATTTGATTAAAAATTCTATCACAATAGTAATTACTCAATTTATAAGAATTCTCTTCATCAAATCTGGCAAATTGATCGGCAAAAAACATTAAATTATTATAATCATAATCCGAATTTATTTGTTTTCTGATTTGTTCATTTACTTCTATAATATCTTTAACTTGAATTGTATCCGATTGAAAGTGTACTGTGTCATAAAAATTTTTGAATGTTTTCTCAGAGTGGGGAAGTTTAGCTAATGTTAGGGGTTCAATTATTTGCCACATTCCAACAGTAAACATGGATGATCCTTTATCTAAAACCTCTTTACCGTTAACAATACATTCCGTACATGCTACGGGATAATCAAAAGCACCATAAAACATTGACTGTTGAGGCTTATTTGCTCTACCAAAATCAGTTATTAAGGTCTTTAAATCTTCCGGAATATACGAAACTTCTTTAACGTTATTAAAAGGTTGATTTTCTATATTTTTAATTTCAAGGGCTCTGTAAATAACATTCATTCCGCCTGTATTCATTTGTTGTAATTCAAAAGGTATATTCTGAAAATTATAAACAGAAATAGGAATTCTTGGGAAAGCCGAGTTGCACATTTTTACAATGTGATTATAGTCAATATTATCTGCGTTTTCTAAGAGAAATTTTTTAATTCTTTCCGTTTCTTCAGGATTTATATATGTTGATTTCATTATATATAATATTATTTAATTTATTATACCAATAATATACTAAAATTAAGTGTTTAAAAATTAGGTTAGTAAGTTGATTTTATATAGAACTCATCTCGAATTTTTACAAATCATTTATTCCTTATTTCAACTTTTGCACAATTAAATTTCTCAAGATCACTTTTAAATATTTTAAACACAAAATTATTCAATGAATTATCCCCCATAAATTTAGTTAGAACTGTATTAAATTTTTCATGACTAATAGAATTTTTCTCTAAATTATAGTCAGCAAGTGTTCCAACAATGTAATCTGGTATTTTTATAAATTCATCATAAAAAATATTAAAACTAGAATTAGCCATTGCTCCGGTAAATACAAACTTCTTCTTATCTTCTGGGAGTAATGAATGTAAAGTAATATGAAATAGTTCCAGAATTAATCCATTACCGACCTCAAATAACTTATCTCTGTCGGACATCCACCCAAAAACTTCATTTTTATCAATCTCTTTTAATAAAATACTGCTTACATAGGCTCCTAAAAATGAAAAAAGAAGTATATCAATGTAAAGATTAACCTTTTTACCATGGGATACTTCTATAATACTACGCTCTATTTCTTTTAAAATCGGTTTGTAAATAGACTTTTTATCTGGTTCATTATTTCCCCATAATGTATAAATTTTTTTGTAGTGGTTTAAATGATAGAGTACAATTTGCTTCCTTTCTTCTCCAGAATTTCCAAATAACGTTTTCCGATTATCAAGAATGAAACTAAAATTAATCACAGGATAATTTTTTAAAAACTCTAAGAATTTTTCATTAACAACTTTTGTTTTTTTTATATCTTTTTTCTGTGCATTATTAATATAGTTTGATAAAATATTTTGATCATCTATGAAAGGAAGTATCGAAAATGTGACAACACTATTTTTTTTTGTTTTATCATCAAGGCAATAATCAGAATAACAAATCCACTTGGATACATCCTTGAGATCATTGATGTAATTCTGCCGTATTATTTCTATTGTTCCCTTATTGAATGTATTATTTATTAAGTTAAAAAGTAAAGATTCTTCTTGTTCCATTTAAAGTATTTTGGTTTATTAAAAGATAATGAAAAAAATCAAAAAACAAGTTAGATGTTTTTAAAAGGCAATATCTTTTTTATAAAAAGACTTTATAATTCTAAATCAATTACGGAAAACCGTATTAATTATTGTACTGCTTTTTGCTATTTTTACTAATTTACTTAATACAATGTCTATATTAATCAAATAGATATAAAATTAAAAACTATTAATTCAATTTAACCATGAAAATAACTGAAATTTCTGTTACAAACTTTCGCTTATTAGATAATATTTCTATAAATATTGAAGATGATATTACTTTGATTGTTGGAAAAAATAATACAGGAAAGACTTCTCTTTTTGAAATTATCAATATATTTTTAGGAGGAAAGAATAAGATTTCTTTTCACGATTTTTCTCAAAATAGTTATGAAGTCTTTGAAAATTGTTATAAAAAATATAAAGATGAATTGCTTATTGAGATTAATGATACTAAAAAGGATGAATTAGAAAAAGAAATTATTGCAAATATTCCCAAAATTTGTTTAAATATTGGAATTAGTTATGATAAGGTTACAGATTCTTTGATAAACATAAGTGATTTTATTTCTGATTTAGATGACTTAAAAACTGAAGCACGCATAACCTTTAAATATGAACCAACTGATACAATTAATCTATTTAAAACATTTCATAATAGAGAAAACCAAGAAGTTGGACTTATTGAATGGTTAAATGAAAGTATTGCAGGCTATTATTCCATACATGTTTTTGGTGGAGATAATTTAATAGAAGATAATATTTTAAATAAAGTATTAAAAGTACTATGTTTTGAAACTATTCAGGCATCAAGAAAATTGGATGATACAGCAATGGATAAGAATAGGTCATTAGCAGTGGGCTTTTCGGATTATTATAGAAATATTCATGGTGATCAAGATGACGATGTAGAAGCCCTAAAAGATACGCTCAAAACTGTGTCAGCCGTCTTAGATGATAAATATGAAAAAGTCCTTGAAAAAATTCTCACAAAACTGAAATTATTTGGCATTGACAAAGACATAAATATTCCAGAAATAATATTAAAATCCAAATTTGATCCTGAAAGTATTATAAAAAATAATATAAAATATTTTTATAAAAATGGAGGGATTGAACTTCCTGAAAATTATAATGGGTTAGGATATAGTAATCTTATTTTTTTAGTATTGAAGATTGTGGCATTTATTGAAAATTTTAAAAAAAATAAAGCCAAACATGAAACAGAGATCTTGACAATTCTCCTCGAAGAGCCTGAGGCGCATTTGCATCCGCAAATGCAACAGGTATTTATTGAACAAGTAAGAGAAACTATTCAGGAAGCTGGTGTACAAATACAGTTAATCATTAGTACTCATTCTTCTCACATGATTGCTGAAGCTGGGCTTAACGTAAAAAGAAGTTTTGAAAGAATTAGATATTTCAATAAATTTAAAAAAGATGATAAAACGATTATTGAAGTTAAAGATTTTAATGACTTCAGACATAAGGAAAAAGACAAGAACACATTTAGATTCTTAAAACAATATTTAAATTTAAATAGATGTGATTTATTTTTTGCGGATAAAGTGATTATGGTGGAAGGAATTACCGAAAAACTTTTGATGCCTTTGTTTATAAAAAAAGTTGCAAAAGATTTAGAAAATGAATACGTTTCAATTGTTGAAATTGGAGGTTCTTACACACATAAATTCAAAGAATTTTTTAAATTTTTAAATACAAAAGTTCTTATTATTACTGATATAGATTCTGTTGATTTTGTTACAGGAGAATCTTGCCATGTATTAAAAGAAAATGCAAATACAGCTAATTCAACCTTATCTAGCTGGTTACCAGAAAAGACAAAGATTGCGGAATTACTTGCTCTGGGCTCTCAAGAAAAATTAGATGAGTCAAAAATTATTAGAGTTGCTTTTCAAATTGCTGAAAATGATGATACTTTCGTTGCAAGAAGTTTAGAAAATGCAATTATTAATTGCAATCAAACTTTTTTTAAAAGTAAATATTTTTCTGATGATGGTCGAGAATTAGATGTTTATAAATGCTTTTCGTACCAAAAGCTTAAAAATTTAGATGATTTAATTTATATGGATACAGAAAAAGATCAAGCAAAAGTTGATCTATCTTCTAAGCAAAAAACAAGCTTTACGTTTGACTTAATGACCTTTGATGAAAAAGGAACTGCTCTTGAATGGATAGTGCCCAAATATATTCAAGAAGGTTTATCGTGGTTAGTAAATAATGAACACTTAGAATTGAATTAATATGGCAGCGTTTGAAGAAATTATAGAATGTCTCGAAAAGAAATCTAGTTTTGTCGTTGAGGCGGGTGCTGGTTCTGGTAAAACTTATGTGCTGATTCAAACATTACATCATTTAATTGAAACAGAAGGAGAAAGTTTACGTTTACATAATCAAAGTATTGTCTGTATTACTTATACTAATGTCGCAAAAAATGAAATTATCAAAAGGATTGAATTTAATGATTTGGTGAATGTATATACAATTCATGAATTTTTATGGAAATCAATAAAACAATTTCAAAAGCAACTCAAAATTGAACTTTGTAAATTAAATGAAATGAGATATCAAGAGGATGTTGCGCATGGTAAAGACTCTAAATATTTAGAAAATTTAAGTAATAGAGTTGATAATATTGAAAGTGTTTTTTATAATGACTCGTCTTTTCGTGATTTTGAAAATGGAGAATTACATCATGATGATGTAATAGAATTAGCAAAAATGCTTTTTGAATTTTATCCTCTTTTAACATCTATCGTAGCACAAAAATTCCCATATATTTTTGTTGATGAATATCAAGATACTTCATCAGATACTATACAGGCTCTTATTGATTTTTTATTGAAACGAAATGAAAAAAGACTGGTTCTTGGTTTTTATGGAGATTCTCATCAGAAAATTTATGATGTAGGTGTAGGTAATTTGGAAAATTATTATGCAAGAGAAAATATTCTTGTTTTAATTAAAAAAGAAGAAAATTATAGATCTTCAAAAGAAGTTGTAAAACTATTAAATAGTTTTAGAACTAATATCACACAGCATCCTCAAGCAATAATTGATGGCTCAATCAAATTCATTTATTGGAAGAATCACCCTGAAAAGGGAGAAAGACAGAAGATTACCGAATTTGAAAATTCATTAAAAAATGATAAAAATAATTTTTACGATGGGGTTATTAATAAATTAAGAGAAAAAGGGTGGGATTTTAAATCTGATAATCAGGATAAGATTCTGGTGTTAGCAAACAGTCGTATAGCAGAGAGAGCAGGATTTAGTAATTTATATAAATTATTTTCTAAAAGGTTTGGAAGGGCTGTAAAGGAAAGACTTTTAGACAGAAATCATATTCTTGTTAAATTAATTACGGGGTATATTGATAAAAAAAGTTCTCAGGAAAGACCTGTTGGAATTGAACATTTGATGCTTTATTGGGAGCTTGATAATCATAATGAAGTTATAAGGTTTATAAGAAAAAATGGTACTATTTTAAATGATTTTGAACATTCTAAAAAGAAGATAATATCTGATATTTTAGAGGATTTAAATATTAATAGAGGTTCAAAAACCATAGGTGAAGTTTTACAGATAATTCTAGGCAATGGAATTATTTCTTCTAGTTCTTTTCAAGAATATTCTAATAGAATAAATCAAAATTTAGACGAATTAGATGATGAAAATAAAGATAAGATAGAGAAAGATAAAAAATTTTATGAAGATTTTATAAATCTTCCGTATAAAGAGATTTTGAAATTTTGGAAGCATACTCAAAACCAAACAGTTTTTTCAACTAAGCATGGTACTAAAGGTGATGAATATAGAAATGTTCTCACTGTTATTGATGATACTGAGTGGAAACAGGAATATAATTTTAATAATTTCTTTAATGACTCAGATAATGATGAAAAAAGAAAATTGCTTACAAGAAATTTATTTTATGTAGAATGTTCTAGAGCAAAAGAAAATTTAATTGTATTAATGTTATCTAGAATAGATGAGCTTGCATATACAAATATCAAGGATTGGTTTGGAGAAGAGAATACTATTGATGTAGAGAGTTTTATTTCAAGTTAGATGTAATCTGATTATTATGTATATCAATTTTTTAAATTAAATCCTATAAACGAGTCAAATTATCATGTCTATAAACTCTAATGTAAAAAAAGAATTGCAAAAGAATTTAACGTCAATGCTTAAATTCCGAGAAAACAGAAGATCTCAAGAAGAAATAATTAATGATGCTACATTTATTTTGCGTAATATAAAAAAGGATACATTTCTTCCTTTTTTATTACAAATGATAAATGCTATTCATTTTAGAGATTCATTGGAAGTTTTTAAAATTCTAAAATCTCCTCTTAAACAATTTGCTTATTTACTTGATTTATATTTTTCGAAGGATCATTCAGAAAAAGAAGATTCACCTGACGAGAAAGAATGGGACAAATTAATGAAACTTTTGGATGAAGTTGAAATGACCTATTTTGGCGAAATTGGATTTTTTGAAGAAAATACAACAAACTTTCAATTGGATAAGATTAGTGTTTCATTAAAATCATTTTTTGAATATTATGCAAACGGGCAATTATCTTTTGATGAACAGACTATATATCGTATCCAATCAAATTTTTTTAAATTTGATAATGATATATTTAGAGAGTATGGTTTTAAAACAGATGATATTATAAAATTTTGTCTTTCTATAAATCAAATATTACAAGAAAAGGCGGATAAGAGTCTATATTATCATCAGCATCCAGAAAAATGGAAAGAGTTAACCTCTAAATTTATTGAAAGGGGAGTAATTGATCCCAAAGATTGGGCTATACAGCCTGAATTAAAAGATTTATTTGGTTTTATGACTAGACCAGGATATATTTTTATAGTAAAAAAGAAAGAGCTTTCTTTGATAAATTTAGAAGACGAAATAATTTCTAATTTAATCGAATTTTTAAAATATGATGTGAGCAAAGTAAAGGGGCGGACTATTTATTATGCTGATAATCGTCAATATTTTGATACTCCTTTAATCGAGCTAAGTAATGATGAAATTCTTTTTCCAAATGGTAAATTTTTGTTAGAAGCTTTTTATAATAGGATAAGTCTAAAGTTATCTGAAGTTAGAAAGGAAAAATATATTCAGTTTAAAAATAAAATGTTAGAAAATAAATGTTTAAAGATCTTTAAACATTTATTTAAAGAGGATGCAAAATTTTTTAGTTCATTTTATTTTGACAAAACAAATAAAGCAGAACAAGATTTAGCGATATTTTACAAAGGAACATTTCTAATAATTGAAATTAAGGATTTTAAATTCAGAGCCCCTATGAGAAATCCGATAAAAGCATTTGATAAAATTAGATCTGATTTTAAAAATGGTATTCAGAAAGCTTATGATCAGTGTAAAAGACTAGAGAATAAGATTGAAGAAAAAAACAATTTTAAAATTTATGATGTAAAAACAAATAAGGAATTATTTGAAGTCCGACCCCAAAAAATTAAAAATTTCTATTCTATTGTTGTAACCCAACATAAGTATGGAGGTATACAAACTAATTTGGAAGAGTTATTAATTAAGAATGAAGAAGACTTGTATCCTTATTCTATTTGTGTTGATGATTTGGAGATTTTTTTATTAACTCTGCAAAAATTGAAGAATGGCTCTGCAAGAGAATCATTTCTTAATTATATTGATTATCGTGAAGCTTTCCATGAAAGGCTTATTTGTAGTGATGAACTTGAAATGTGTGGTTTATTTTTGACCTCACCATCTTTGTTTAAAAAATTAGCTCATAAGGAAGATATTCTGACTACAAATATTAAAATGTCAGATATTTTTGATGCACATTATTTAAATGGGCTAGGTTTTGAAAACGAAATAAATTTTCATGAAAAACGGAAAAGTAAATTAAGAGAATACGCAAAGAACTTTAATGTAGATTTTATTTCAGCAGATGATATATATTGATTAATATTATTGATAATGGTAAATAATTACTATTTTAATTCCTTAAAGACTGTAAAAAAATAAAATGAAATCTCCTGTAAATATACATCCTCCAAAAAACTGGCAAGATTTTGAGACATTGTGTCTTAAACTTTTTGGTGAAATATGGAAAATTCCACATGAAATAGAATTTAATTCAGACAATGCACAAGGTCAAAATGGAGTTGATATTTATGGTCCAGTAAATGATGGGCTAAATTATAATGGAATACAGTGTAAAAATAAAAAATTAAATCTTATTAATGGCTCTCCTAATAGAATTACTATAAAAGATATTCAAGCAGAAATTGATAAAGCTAAAGATTTTCAACCTACCTTAAGTAAACTAATTATTGCAACATCACTTCCTAAAGATCAGAAAATTGAAGAATATGTTAGAACAACAAGTGTAGAAAATATTAAAAATGGTCTTTTCTCTATTCAAATTTGCTTCTGGGAGTTTTTTGAAAGAAAATTATCTGAATTTCCAGAAGTCTATAATTGGTATGTTAAAAATGAAGATTTTCATCGAGTAAAGGAAATTTCTATAACGTTTGACAATGGAAAGAGTGAAGTGATTTGTCATCCAAAGTTTCAAAAAAATATCAAACGTTATGAATTAAAAACAGCTAATGATCAGCTAGAAGAAGAAACAAAAAATATTGCAATGCTCAAAAATGTTTTTTCTAATATGAAATTCTCTGATAAAGAAGTTGAAGATATTTTGAAAATTAATAGAGGGCATACATTTGAGAACTTGAATTTTAACCATGCATTGCTAGGTGAAAAATATGTTTGGGGACGTAATTGTTGGCTAAAGCTCCAGATTAAAAATTCTGGGCAATCTGTTATTGAGGATTTCAAAATTGAGCTTGATTTTGAAGGAGATTTTGAAGAGGTTGGCGCTGAAAGCAAAAATGTATTATTAGAACCACATTTTATTAACAATGTCAAAGAATATAGAAATTCAAATAGATCACTTTATATAAAACCCAAAAACTCAATTTTAGTGCCTGAAGATTATTTTACTACAGGTAATTTTTTTATCAGTCCTAAGGTTAAAGAGTATTCCGAAATAATACTCAAATGGAAATTAATTTCTAGAGATTTTACAGATTCCGGATGTCTTTTAATTAAAATTGTTCCTAAGTATCATACTTTCCATATTAATGAAAAGGTGAATAATATTGAAGAGGTAAGGGAAGAAGTGTCTTATACGCTTTTTAAGAGACCAGGTATGAGAGGTTTTAATGGAATCAATTACTTAGATAAACTTTCAGATTACAATTTTGAATAAAATTAATCCCCTTTTTGATCCCCTAAAAATCAAAAACCTCTGAAAATCAAAAGATTTCAGAGGTTTTTTGTACCCAGGACCGGGATCGAACCGGTACTCCTAAGAACTGGTGTTTGAGACCAGCGCGTCTACCAATTCCGCCACCTGGGCTTGATGTT
>JASLCD010000048.1 GCA_030146295.1 Chryseobacterium sp. | reverse complement strand
GTTTGTAAGCCATTGCGGATGAACCGATCTGGTTTTTCTCGAATGGTTCTTCAATTTCCTTAAGGTTCTGAAGTAAACGTAAATCGTTTGTGAATTTGTGTGCAGATTGTGCAATATTTCCTAATAAAGCAACTACTTTCGCATCAATTTTTCTATCGTAAGTCTGTCCGGAAACTCCGAAAACTTTATCGAAACCGAATCTTTTTGAAAGTTCTTTATCTAAGTGTTTTACTTTCGAGTAATCTCCGTTGAACAATTCAAGGAAACTTGCAGCCGTTCCTGTAGTTCCTTTTACTCCTCTGAAACGAAGCGTTTCAAGGAAGAAGTCCAATTCTTCGATGTCAAGAACCAAACTCTGTAACCAAAGGGTAGCTCTTTTCCCAACTGTTGTCAACTGAGCTGGCTGGAAGTGTGTGAATCCTAAAGTCGGAAGATCTTTGTACTGAATAGCAAAGTCTGCTAAGTTCTTCATGACGTTAACCAACTTTTTCTTTAAGATTAAAAGCCCGTCACGGATTTGAATTAAGTCTGTATTGTCTCCTACAAAAGCCGAAGTAGCTCCCAGGTGGATAATTCCTTTTGCTGAAGGCGCCACATCCCCATACGCGTGAACGTGAGCCATTACATCATGACGGAATTTTTTCTCATACTCTGCTGCTTTCTCATAATCGATATTTTCAGCATTAGCTTTTAACTCAGCGATCTGCTCGTCTGTAATTTCAAGTCCAAGGTCTTTTTCGATTTCAGCAAGAGCTATCCAAAGTTTTCTCCAATTCTGGAATTTGTTATTGTGTGAGAAGTTAAATAACATTTCTTCACTGGAGTAGCGCTCTTCCAATGGATTTTTGTAGGAATTCATTCGTTCTTTTACTTTTTAGATGTACAAAAATACGGTTTTTCGGTGAGAGATAAAAATCCAGATTTGATGATTTTCATTCATAATTTTTACTTATACTTTTGCCTTGAAATCGAAGATTCGACGTAGTCAAACAAAAGTATGCAAAAGTTCAAGACGGGAATCATCCGCTAAAAATTTGAACGTACTCCTAAAATTTCCAAACTCGCATGGATCACTTGGTTCTGCTTCGGATCTAAATACATCCCATGCTCAGACAGTGGAAATTTCTTAACGGATTACATTGAAATTTTCTTAACGCTCCTGATTCCTAAGTCGATTGATAAGCTGTTTATAAAACAGGCTGCCCCATTTCTGAGACAGCCTGTATTTACATTATTTTCGTAAATCAAATTAATCAATAAGTCCGCATGGTGATCCTACCGGAATACATTTTTTCTCAAATGAACACCAAAAGTATCCTGCAAGACACATTGGGATACCTCCCTGAACTGTTTTTAATTCTCTCTTTGAAAGTTTTCTTAGATTTTTCATAGTAACGTTTTTTTGATTTTTCTCCTACTCTATATGCTTTTCGGATTACGCTTTAATTCGGTAATACCAATATACATATTTTTCGGATACAAAAATATAACTTATTCATTTTATTAAACTTACAACGATAAGTTATTTAATACTTCGGATGATTATTATATGTCCCTAAAAGAAGGAAAAAACAAAACCTCCGCTGTTGCAGAGGTTTTGTTTTATTTTTGGACACGAGCGAAATACTAGCGCCGGCAGGGGGTAGGTATTTTATTTCTGACCTTTTATTCTATTTATAAAAGGAAAACTTTCATTATACTCTACCCAAACTGTATCCCCTATCTTATAACTATCATCATAACTAGGATTTGAATATTTCTTATCTTTTACTGAAAATTCATAATAGTAATTGAATGCTCCTGTTATAAAGCCCCTTCTTTGGGGTTCTTTTTCATCTATAATCAATCCTTGAGTCTCTTTTAGAGGAATGATTTTCATTAGAGGTCTGTATATCATAACATTTCTATTAAGAAAAATCATAAATAGTAATATTAAAATTAAAAAAAAACTTTTCTTAGTCATTTGTCTTATCTTTTACTTTATCCACTTTATTTTTAGTAACTGCATTAGTAGAATTTTCAACAGTTTTATTGGTAAAGTTTTTAACCCCATTACTTACCTGCTTTGAAACCGCCTTTACATCAAGCTTTTTTGAAACATTACTTGATGTTCTAGAACTAAATCCAGTTATTTTTTTTACAAAATTCTTAGCTTTAGCATTACTGTTTAAATTAACTTTAGTGGCCAATTTATCTATCTTTTCTAATTTTGCCGTTTTAGCTAATCCCCCAATTTTCTTAGTAACACCTCCAGCAGCCGCATCTATAAGAGTATTTTTTGCAACATTCCGAAAATTAGTCTCCATTTTAGCTCCTTTCGTTGTATTTACTTCCACCGTATTTTTTGCTATCATTACGGTTGTCTTTACAGCTGCTTTTCTAAGTGCACTACTGCCTTGTGTTAATCCCCCTTCTAAAGCAGATAAAGCAATTGATGAAAGAGAGATGTTGTCTGTCCACTTATTTTTAACTTCAGGATCAAGATAGTTTGCTGCGACCTGTAATCCATATTCTGTAGCAGCTCCAACCACAGCTCCAACGATACAAGTTGGACATCTTCCATCTGGGTCATCGAACTTTATAGGATTGTTATAGCCATAAGAATATGGGCTTAGGTTATCAGGATTGAAAATTCCACCGCCATTACCCAAAGTAGTTTCAATTGCACTTGCTACTTCGTCATCATCGTCATCATCAATATTATTAGGGTCAAAAGTAAAATCTAAATCCTTTATCAGTGGATCTGACTGTATCCATCGACCCAAGTCAGGCATATATTGACGCCAGCCATAATCATACATTCCCGTTTCCTGTAGTTCCTTTCCGTTATACTTGTACTTATATGAAGGATTTCCTACTAGTGCATTATACCCCTCATGTTTCAATCCAAATGGGTAATAGTTACTCTCTTCAATGATCTCTGTTCCTGCTCCACTTTTAGCATAGCTTAATCTGGTATTTCCAAGATGGTCAGTATAATTGTATACGTACTTTCCAGTTTCAACATTAAAATATCCTTCTGCGGTTGGGAAGAATTTCAATGCAGAATTTACATACTGAAAACCATCCAGGTAATCGGTTGTTTCTGTTCCAAAAACCTTTCTTACTTTCACTCCGTCTGCTCTGTAAAGATAATCCGTTACTTTGGAGTTTTGAATAATCTTTCCTGGTAAATTTAGATAATTATATTGTATGAAAATATATAATCGGAGCAGTTTATAACATAAAAAGCCACTACTTTCATAGTGGTTTTGTTTTACTTGTGGACACGAGCAAGACGCTCGCGCCAGCGGAGAAAACAGTTTAAAGTTCGCAGATGCCAGATATTGGGAATTAGATACACATAATGCCTCCTTTTCAACCAAAGTATTACATAATCATGAGGTAGCCCCAACAATCACCAGCAATGACGTTTCTATCTTTTATGAAGAAAAAAGAAATATTAATGATACTGAATACCGCCGTATGCAGTCTTTTCCTTTAGATTTTGATTTTTGTAATCAGGATGTGCGGTACGTATTCCGAATGAGTGTACCTCCTTTGATGATAAAATGTATTGCTGAGGAGATAAAAAAGCAGGCTTACACAAACAAACATCTGATTCACAGGCATTTATTTTATTCTAACGAATTATTATATTTCCTTTTATTGGCCTCAATCATTTTTCTATACTCCGGGTTATTAATTTTACCTTGATACGGATCATTCATGTACTCTTTTCTTTTTGTTATAAATTGATCTTTAGATATAATTAAACCTTTTTTTTGCTCAATGGGTAAACTGGTTTTATTTATTGATATAAGTTCAAAACCTATATAATTATTCACCGCATTGATCTTTAATATTAATCCAGGAAGTCCTCTAAATTTGTATGGCCCGTCACTTATTGGAATATCATAAGTAAACCAAGCTATAAACTTTTTTCCTCCTACACTTACAACTGCTTTATTACATTTATAGCCGCCAATAGTAGAAGTGCTTTTATTATCAATTTGCCAGTCAAGTTTATCAGGACTCTCATAGGTGTAATAATTTCTCCCTAAATAATTTGATATATAGGTTTTGTTTTCATTCTTATATACATTATGCTTTACCTTAGATTTCGGAAGAGAGCCGGGATCAACAATATTTCCGGTCTTCATTGCATCTTCCAATTTTTTCCCAAAACCATCCACGGCAGCCTTATAATTTTCACTATAATATATAGATTTTTTTCCATTAGTGAGTAATACCATAGGCTCATTAATTGTAGATGATTTATCCAAAGTGTCTTGTACAAAAGTATATTTATACTTTACTTCCATTTCCGAATAATCTTTTTTTTCTTGACCTCTCGCATGGGTAATACAAAGAAATAACACAAAAATTCTAAAAAGTAGTTTCATAAGTACTCAAAATATTATAATTAAATAGGCTGTCTTTTAACAGCCTATTATTTTTTTATTACGTCATTGGATTTTCATAGCTGGAATGTCCACAATCTTGATTGTTATACATTTCCCATTCATTGTAAAGGCAATCACTTGAATCAAATTCAGAATCGAAAACTGTTTGATAAGTAGTTCCACAAATAGTTTTGATAGTCACCAAATACCGTGTAAAGGCTGCAATCTGCTGTTTTTCTTTTTTAGACTCTAATTTGTTAGAAGTGTTTTCTTTAGCACTAACAAGTCCTGCAACCATAAATGCTGAAAGTAATAATGCTTTTTTCATAATTGTATTTTTTAAATATTTAACGATTCAAATATAAAATTATCTTTCTAATCACCAAATATGGAAAATCATACGGATATTAAAAAGATTTTAAGCCTTGTTTAAAGCTCCTTTAAATACTCTTTACAATACAACTATTATCCAATAAAAATTCGGTGGGCATAGTAATATTTTTTTATACTTTGGGTTTTGCCGATTATACTGGAAAAGTTATTTAACAACAGATAAAAAATTAAAAACCACTGCTCTCGCAGTGGTTTTGTCTTACTTATGGACACGAGCGAGATGCTCGCGCAAGCGGAGATTCTATTGAATGTCTGTTTGTATAAAATTTATTAATGCAAGTTCTTTTCCAATTCTCATCCCAAAACACCAAACATTTATACATCCTTGTATCAGGATTGGTTCCTCATCTTCAAAATCTTCTTCTATAAGTTTTCTTTTTCTTTTACCTGTTAATCCTTTATGCTCTTTTGTATCTAACTTTTTTAACCATTCTCTCATTGCATTTTGCCTATCTGAAGCATCAATTTGAGAGATATAAGTACCTTCAGAGTATTGTAATATAAATGTATATGTCTTCATAATTTATCTGCTTCCTTTTGCATTTCTACTGTGATTTCCATTATCTGTAAGTATCATCTGACTCATTAACTATATCTATTTTAATACAAGATGCGATCGTACTAAATAAATGTGTAGGAATAAATTTATCAAGGCCTAACACAAACACATCATTAAATCCCAGATTATTAACAGGAAACCAAAAAGAAACTTTTTTTTAATAGACGATTAAGCATTATTTCCTCTTTATAAAAGCCTTTACTTATACTGATCGAATTTCCGGGTATTATAGTATCAGTCTCTTGATCCACATCGAAAACAAGAATATTATTATCTATCATAAAGAACATTGAAACAATTTGATTATTATAATCATTATCTCTTTTTATATGTACCGATTGAATTGTTTTTCCCAAATCCATTGTAATTCTTTTTCCATTGTTAACTTTCTATTTAATTATCACTTACCTCCTTCTCCTTTGTTAGTTTCAACACATATTTTCTTAACTCATCATTTACAAAATATTTTTTTCCATTCAATTCTATTAATCCAAGATTCATACAGAAATCTGATCTTTTATTTTTCTCATCCCAGACAAAACCATACAATCTTGCATCTATATTAATATCATTTGCTGTGGGTGTAAGATGAGAAAACAATGTTAAGAGTTCATTATTTTCTTTTTCTGATAAGATGAGATTACTTTTATGAGTAGCTTTTTTCAAGTTATCACAACTTAAAGAAGTTATAACCGATGTATATAAACCAATATAATGAATTTCCGACTTTGGTTTTTGGCATCCGGAAAGTATTAAGCATAAAAAGACTGCTAATACAGGAATTTTCATATTTCGCAAGGTAAGAGGTTTTTTACGACACTCCCAATTTAGCAATTTTTCGCAGACTAAAATCATTTCTGTAAGACTTACTAGATCCCAGCTTAATTTAGACAAAAAAAGTCACTCCTCTGAGTGACTTCCTATGTTTTCCGAATCTTATCTTATTCATAGATTACTACATCATTCTTTTTGATCTGGTAGCTTTTTTTATAAGGAGTTAAAACATAGCTGTCTTTAATATGAGCTCCACTTTTCCAGATTTTCTGTTTTCCCTCTTTATTCAGGATAATACTTTTTGCGGCTCCATCCGGGATGAAAATTTCAGCTTTTTTCATGTCTTTATTGAAAATTACGGCCGTCATGGAAGTATAACTTTTATCTGAATTTACTTCTTTTAATTTTATTTTTTGTTCGAAAACCCTTACACAGTCATTTTTAATCTGTGAATAGGTATATCCTGCAGAGCCGATACACCCATGAACATCTCTATCACCTCCTACAACAGGAGCTTTTTTTTGTGCAAAAATTAAAGTACTAAGGAACAATGCACTGAATAAAATTGTTTTTTTCATATGTGAAATTTTTGTTTTTTGGTGGGTTAAAATGTGATATTAGTAATTTCGTTCTAAGTTACAAAAAAAACCACTCTTCTGAGAGGCTTTTTATTTTTTGAAATCAGACCTTACTGATAAATCACGATATTATCTTTTTTCAGCTGATATCCGTTCTTTTTGTAAGGGACCAATACATAACCATCCTTTTTCCATGCTTTGGCTTTACCTCCTGCTCTGGTAAGGATAATGCTTCTTTCACCGGCATCTTTTACAAAAACCTCAGCTTTTTTCATGTCTTTGCTGAAAATAACTGCAGCTATTGAAGTGGAACTTCCTTTCGGAGATACTTCTGTTAACTTGATCTTTTGCTCAAAAGTTCTTACACAGTCTTTTTTAATTTGAGAGTACGTATACCCTGCCGAACCAATACATCCATGTGCATCTCTATCCCCTCCTAATACAGGAGTTTTCTGTGCGAATACTAAAGAACCAAGAACCATTGTACTAAGGAAAAATGTTTTTTTCATGTTAATTTGCATATAATAATAAGTACCGAGGTATTATTAAAAATCATGCCAAAAAAAACATAATACACATTTCTGTGAGTAACTTTTCCTTTGTTATTAAATCCAGTTAATTTTTGAATGCTTAACGTTGTCTGAGCCGGTTCCTATCATGATATCAAAGTCACCTGATTCTCAGTCAGACCTCAGATCTCCATTGTAAAACTTCAGGCTTTCCGGTATTAATAAAACCATCCCAGAAATTTTTTAAGATATACTTTTCATGATGATTTTTATTTGCATGAAAGCTTTACATACTTTTATTACAATATCTAAAATTTACAAAATTCAAAAAGGATATTATCTAACAGTGCGAAATATAGTAAAAATATAAAGTTATCATTCGTTATTTCAAACAATATTTCTACATTTAGGGACAAAATAAAAACCAAAAAAACTAATACTCAATGAAATTAAAAATCTACTCTGCCATTTTTCTATTGGCATCAGGTCTGCTATTTTCACAAAATGTGAATTTCACAGATATCAATTTTAAAAACGCGTTACTACCTTATAGTGATGCCAACGGAGACGGAGAAGTCTCTTATACGGAGGCCCAAAACACTACGCTCATTCTGATTGATACTAATCATGGAATCACTAATATCAGCGGAATAGAAGCTTTTACGAATCTGGATATGCTGATTATAAGAAAAAATCCTATTGATTCCCCTATCAATCTCAGTCAGAGTACACATCTTAAAACAATTGTTCTTGATGCCGGTCCAATACCGTCGCTGAATATTACAAACCTAACAGCATTAAAAATAATCACTGTAACGTTAGCTCATGGTGCAACAATAGATCTAACCAATAAGCCTCTCCTCGAAGAGGTTACCATAGCAGGTCAATATGGCATAGGAGGCGTTACCTCTTTAAATGTAACCCAAAATCCTGCATTGACAAAATTATGGCTTAATGAAAGCAGCCCCAATACCATTGATCTGACTCAGAACCCTTTGCTGGAAACACTTGTTATCCAGCAAAATATGAATACCCCAACCAGCTTAACGTCTCTGAATGTTACCCAAAATCCACTCCTCAAACTATTGTCTGTAGCAGGAAATGAAAGTCTTCCTTCTATAGATGTAAGTATGAATCCGGTTTTAAATTCTCTGAACATCGGGGATACAGCGATAACTTCTTTGAACCTCAGCAACAATCCTTTGTTAAAATTTCTGGCAATAGATCATTGTGACTTTTCAAACGGGATAGATCTTTCTACTCTCACAAATTTGGAAGAACTTTTTGCTGCCAATTCTTCGTTATCCCATTTAGACTTTACCCATAATGCCAATTTGCATACTCTGAATATTACCAATAATTATATTCCCAGTTTAAATCTTGTACCTTTAGTAATGCTGAAAAATTTTCATAGTGCCAATAACCTCTTTGGTTCTATAGACTTAAGCAGCAATCACAATCTCACTTATGCAGACTTTATGTCTAATCAGCAAGTGCAATACATTAACATGAAGAATGGCAATAATCATAATATGACATGGCTTTTGGATATGGACTATCAATTTTTACCCAATTTAAAAGGTTTTTGTGTGGATGATGTCAATTCAGCCTATGCTATCAAGGTAAAACAGACGGTTAACAATACGGTACTGGTTACTTCTGACTGCTCTCTTCTTTCCACCAGAGAAGGCCAACCGAAAAACAATCAGTTTTCATTATTCCCTAACCCGACAGATGATACACTATTTATAAATAGTCAGGAAAAACTGTTGGAATATTCTATTTTTTCAGTTTCAGGACAGAGAATACAATCAGGGATTTTCAGAAATGGAGAAAAGTCCATCGATGTAAGAAATATGATTAAAGGAACATACATTATTAAGATTACAACAGATCGCCAGACCTTTACTGATAAGATCATCAAAAGATAAGATCTGTATTTAGACATATATTCACATAACAAAGCCTTGCCAGATATCTGACAAGGCTTTTGTTTATAAAATAAACTAAGTTCGTGATATTTTATAGTGCTGGAAGCAGGAAGTGACGAAATTCATAAAGAATAATCACGCGCAATCCTTTCATTAATCCCGGAATTATTTTGCCCAGTTGATCTTTGAATGTTTTACTTCCTGAGAGTTTGTACCGATCATGATATCAAATTCTCCGGCTTCCCAGTCGTACTTCAGATCTCCGTTGTAAAATTTCAGATCTTCAGGGCTAATGTTGAAGGTAACCTTCTTAGACTCTCCTTTTTTCAACATTACTTTCTGAAAGCCTTTCAATTCTTTTACCGGTCTTGTAATACTTCCCACCATATCTCTGATGTACAGCTGAACTACTTCTGCTCCGTCATAATTTCCATTATTCGTTACTGTAACAGATGCCTGAATAGTCTGCTCTCCTTTTGGATTGGCATTAGATACCACAATATCTGAGTAATTGAATTTTGTATAGCTTAATCCGTATCCGAAAGCATATAACGGTGTATTACATTCATCCATATAGTTTGAACGGAATCTCTGATATTCACATTTATCTGTCAGTTCCTGGCTTAATGGACGGCCTGTATTTTTAGCATTGTAATAGATAGGAACCTGTCCAAGACTTCTAGGGAACGTCATCGGAAGTTTTCCTGATGGATTTACTTTTCCAAACAGAACATCTGCAATAGCATTTCCTGCTTCAGATCCTGCAAACCAGGCATTCAAAATAGAATCCGGAGTATCTTTTACATTCGTCAAAGCTAATGGGCGCCCTGTGAAAAGAACCATTGCAATTGGTTTTCCTGTTTTCTTCAATTCATTTAATAAATCAACCTGAGACTGAGGAATGGTAATCTCTGTTCTTGAAGAAGATTCGCCGCTCATTTCGGCAGACTCCCCGATCGCCAGGACAATAACGTCTGCTTTGCTGGCAACATCTACGGCTTCTTTTAATAATTCTTCTTTTGAACGGCTGTCTCTGTCGGTTTTCTTACCATGAGCAGCATAGATATCTTCAAGCTTCGCATCATAATCAATATTGGCACCTTTAGCAGAAATGAATTTCACTTCTTTACCATAATTGGCCTGAAGCCCCTGCATCAGATTTACAGCTTTATCATGTTTTGCAGCAACACTCCACGTACCGGCCATATTAAGTGAATTGTTCACCAATGGTCCGATTACGGCAACAGTTCCTGATTTCTTTAAAGGTAATACCTGATTTTCGTTTTTAAGCAAAACCATTGATTGAGCAGCTGTATTTCTTGCTATATTACGGTTTTCCATATTATATACTTCTTTTGCCGCCAGTTTTGCATCTCCATGCTTGTATGGATTATCAAATAAGCCAAGGTCGTATTTTGCTTCCAGAACTCTTTTCGCGGCCATACCGATTTCAGCTTGTGTAACTTTTCCTTCTGCTAAAGATTTTTTTAATGTTGTTAAAAATCCTTCTCCTACCATATCCATGTCTACTCCAGCTTTTAAAGCTAAAGCAGAAACCTGCTGAAGATCTCCCATACCATGGTCTACCATTTCATTGATACCGGTGTAATCTGTTACCACAAATCCTTTGAACTTCCATTGGTTTCTCAATACTTCGGTCTGAAGCCATCTGTTTCCTGTTGCCGGAACACCATCCACTTCATTGAAAGAAGCCATCACAGAGGCTACACCTGCATCCACAGCCGCTTTATAAGGAGGAAAATATTCATTAAACATTCTTACATGGCTCATGTCAACAGTATTGTAATCTCTTCCGGATTCTCCTGCTCCATACAATGCAAAGTGCTTTACGCAGGCTAAGATGTTGGTTCCATTGGCCAGGTCTTTCCCCTGATATCCATACACCATGTTTTTTGCAATTTCACTTCCCAGATACGGATCTTCACCTGAACCTTCAGATACCCTACCCCATCTTGGCTCACGTGAAATATCCACCATTGGAGAGAATGTCCAGTTGATTCCGTCGGAAGCTGCTTCTCTGGCAGCCACTCTCGCAGACTGCTGGATAAGATTCATATCCCATGAAGCAGCCAATCCCAAAGGAATCGGGAATGTAGTTTCATAACCGTGGATCACATCCATTCCGAAGATCAGAGGGATTTTCAGACGGCTGTTTTCCACCGCTACTTTCTGTACGGCTCTGATTTTCTCAGCTCCTTTTATATTGAATAGTCCACCTACTAAACCTTGTTCCACTTTTTTACCGATGTCTGAGCTTTTGGCCAAACCTGTAGTAAAATCACCTGAACTGGGTAAGTTAAGCTGACCTATCTTTTCATCCAATGTCATTTTAGATAAAAGATTATCTACAAAAGCTTTCTTTTTAGCCTGATATTGAGCCGTCTGATAAGACTGAACGGGCTTCGTTACCATTTCCTGCGCAGAAAATACTGGAGCCAATGCTAAAGTGGCGATTACAATTAACTTTTTCATAAATCTATCTTCTTAAATTATTGTTTTATTTTTTTGCTTTAATTCGATGAGTTTATCTTTCAATCATTGTGTATTTTTGAGTTATTTTTCTTTCTTTTTCGACAACATCCATTCATACAATGCAGGATTGGAATAAGCCGAATCCCATGAATTATGATTATCATTCGGGAAGATAACCAATTCTGCGGTGGGATTTACCGGATGCAGCTTCTGATAAAAATTAAAAGCATTGGCAGGCAGTACAATATCATCCATTCCGCCATGAAATATTTTCATATTCAAATCCTTAAACTGATGAATATTGGCTGTCATTACCTGATCTGTAGGTGCACAGACTGAAGCTACTGCAGCAAACATTTCGGGATGTTCCATTGCCAGTTTCAATGTTCCCCATCCCCCCATAGAAAGTCCTGTAAGGTAAATACGGGAAGGATCAATTTTATATTTTTTCTGAATTTCTTTGATCAGATTATACACCGTAACAGTATCCCACCACATTCCTTCGGGACATTGAGGTGCCAGAATAGCTACCGGTTCTTTAATCAGATTTTTATAAGTAAAGGGGCTATGAGCTTTTACCGCTTCAAGGTTTGTCCCACGCTCTCCTGAGCCATGAAGGAAAACTATTAATGGGACATTTCCTTTTACATGCTGAGGATAATCCAGAATGTAAGAAATCTTTTCCTGTCTTTTAACTTCTTTATTGAGTTCTGCTTTTATCTCCTGTGCATTCAGCTGTAATGAAAACGGCAGGAGTAAAAGAGGAATATGCTTCAGTTTTAATTTCATATTATTAGGTTTTGGCTAAAGCCTTGGATTTGAGTCTTTTTATTTTAAACGGGCTAAAGCCCGTTTCTATTGAATTTACTTTATTCCATATTTGGCTGACTGGAAACTTAATTTTTTTAATCCCTTCTGAATTTCCAGGGCATTCATAAACAGCTTCCAAAGGAATCCTGATCTGTAATTCTCGATCATTGGTGCTATGGTTCCCTGGTCTATTGCCAGATATCTTCGTGTAAACCAGTTGTTGTAATTGATGGAGGTAGCATCATAAGGGCCTGCAGATCCTATAAATTCAGGTTTCTGAGTATACATAAATCTTAAAAATGCCATTGATTCTTTTGGAGCATAGGGAAAGCTGCTCAATGCAGCTGTAGGAGTGATTACCCCATGATCATTTTGTGGGAAATGGGCATCATAACCAACACTTCCATCTTTATTTCTTGAATAACCGGCTGTTAAACCCCAATAATTAGGGCCATACCCTTTCCATTGTTTAGGGTTCTCAACACAGTATCGGTAATCAATAAGGACTTGATTTTTATTTAAATCAAAATAATTTTTAATTAATTTATCGGATAAGTTTGTCGGATCTAAGCCAATATATGAATATTGCGTCCAGAATAACGGGCCTCCATATTCTTCTGCTCCATTGTGTTTTACGTACATTGGAAGTCCATACTTTTCTTTATCTGAAAGGTAAGTCCCATTTCTAGTCCAGCCTTTATAGTAAGTCTCCGCATCGATAGAGTAAGTAGGTGATGATGCTGCCAGAATATAAGTAATAAGGCATTCATTATATCCTTCCAGAGGAAAATTCATTTCCCATTGGTATTCCGGTGAC
This sequence comes from Chryseobacterium sp., assembly GCA_030146295.1. Lineage (GTDB taxonomy): Bacteria > Bacteroidota > Bacteroidia > Flavobacteriales > Weeksellaceae > Chryseobacterium. The sequence goes on along the minus strand of JASLCD010000048.1, from coordinate 2,499 downwards.
CAGTGCCAATAAAGAACTTTTTCACCTCCTTTGGTGTACCAGTTCCACTGAATTCCTTTCCATAGCTCATCACATTTTGCGGCCAGTGCTTTTTCTTCTGCATTTCCGTTTTTAAAGTATTCACGCACCATCAGTATTCCTGAGGTAAGGAATGCAGTCTCCACAAGATCCCCGCCATTATCTTTTTTGCCAAAAGGAACTGTTTTTCCGGTTTCTCCATTGATCCAATGTGACCAGGCGCCTTTATGACGGTCTGCCTTAGCCAGGAAATCCATGATGTGGGTAAGCCTTTTCACGGCTTCTTTTCTCGGAACAAATCCTCTTTCTACCCCCACCAGAATGGTTGCCAGTCCGAATCCTGAACCTCCCGTAGTGATCACGTGTTTATCATTATCCGGATAAATATTGTCTTCATGGTAACGCTCTCTTCCTAACATAGAATTGGGTTCTGCGTAGTCCCAGAAATATTTCAGAGCATCTTTCTGTACTCTATCCATAAGCTGCTCATCAGTAATATTACTTTTTACGGCTTCAATTTTTCCAACCTCTTGTTTTGCTGCAGGAGCATTTTTACAGGAATACACAAAAAATAAAGAGGTGATAGCCATTGATAATACGTTCCTTTTCATGAGATCTCTTTTTATAGGGTTTCTAACTAAAAGAAGAGGAGAACTTTCATTCTCCTCTAATGTTTATGGTTTATTTTAATAGCCTGGATTCTGTGTAAACAATCCTAAACTTGCGTTCATTGCATCCAGTGGAATCGGGAATAATTCATTCTTCCCTGCTTTGAATCCATAAGAAGAAAGTACAGTAGCCGCCTGCCCCGTTCTTACAAGGTCTACGAAACGGTCACCTTCCATAGCAAGTTCCACTCGTCTTTCATGCCAGATTGCAGTTCTTAGAGCAGCTTGTGTTGATGCTGTTGTACCTCCTAACTGAGCTCTGGTTCTCACTTTGTTGAGATTAGCAATTGCTGTAGCGGTATTACCCAACTCGTTAGCTGCCTCTGCATTAATTAAAAGGATTTCTGCAAATCTTAAAATTCTGATATTCTGTTTTGATCCGTAAGCACAAGCACTGTTATTCAAAGCTTTAGGCACATATACTTTTTGATTAAATGTTGTTACAGAGTTTGGATCTCCCATTGCAATAAGATCTCCTTCCGGAGTAGTTTCTCCATTTCTAAGAATAGTAAGCTCTTTTCTTATATCACCAGACTCAAATGCATTTTCCAATGCCTGAGAAGGTGTAAAGAATCCCCATCCAAATTGGTTTCTTACGCCCTGCACTTCTGCATATTGGCTTCCTCCGAACTGAGTGGAACAATCACAGTTCACTTCAAATACAGATTCTTTTCCAAATTCTCCTGCAATTCTGAATAAGTGATTGAAGTCAGGATCTAAATCATATCCCATAGACATCACCTGATTAGAAGTATCATAAGCCTTCTGCCAGTCTTTTTTATAAAGATAAACCTTCGAAAGCAATCCTAAGGCAGCTCCCTTGGTAACTCTTCCAAGATCAGCAGCAGCATAAGTCTGAGGAAGAATCTGTGCTGCACTGGTAAGATCTGAAATAATAAAGTTATACACTTCTTCCGCAGAGTTTCTAGGAACTGTATAAGTAGAAGGAATTCCGTCAAAGATTGGAACACCACCGTAGATTCTCAGTAAGTTAAAGTAAAAATAAGCTCTCAACATTTTTGCTTCTGCAATCAATCTTGTTTTTAAGGTGGCGTCCATATCAATTTTAGGAACATTTGTAATCACCTGATTACATCTGTTCACTGCCTGCCATTGTCCGATCCAATATCCTCTAACTCCATCATCACTTACGGTATAAGTAAATTGGTCATACGCATTAATAAAAGAAGCGTCTCCAGGATTAGATCCTTTTACCACATCATCTGCCGGTACACCAAATACAAACTGATAAGGAAATGCAGAATTTTCCCAGCTTCTTAAAAACACATAAATTGCATTTGTAGCCTGCATAGCATCATCCTGAGTTTTGAAAAAGGAATCTGCTTCTGTTACTCCTTCCTGTTTTATATCCAGATAATCGTCTTTACAACTTATTACAAGTGAAAATAAAGCGATTGATAAAAATATTTTTTTCATGTTCTTCTAATTAAAATGTTAAGTTCATACCGATTGTATAAATGGCTGAAATTGGATAAATATTATTATCAACCCCCATTTGCACTCTGTCCGTATTTACAATCTCTGGTGAGAATCCATTATATTTAAAGCTTGTCCAAGGGTTCTGAGCGCTTAAATACAATCTAAATTTAGTAAGCAATAAAGATTTTGCAAAGTCTTTAGGCAGGTTATATCCTACTGTAATATTTCTGATTCTGAAATAGCTTCCATCTTCCACAAAGAAACTGCTTGGAAGAATAACAGATTGGTTATTAGTAGTCATTGGATATGCATTGGAAGTTCCTGCACCATGCCATCTGTTGTTGTAGAAATCAAGATCCCAGTTTTCATTTCC
>JASLCD010000286.1 GCA_030146295.1 Chryseobacterium sp. | reverse complement strand
CTCCACCAAATCCCTTTAAATCTATAACTTTGTCAATTTCAGGTCTGAAAAATGGACTATGCTGTCCTATTCCGGATCCCCCTGCATTGGAATAGAAATATCCTCCTTCATTTCCTAGGTGGTATTCCAATACTGTTTTTGCTTTGTTTTTTTAAAGGGGATCTTTTACTGATAACAGAGCGATTAAAAGATCAGATCACTCTGCTTTTCTAAAGCTATTCTTTGTTATTGTTCATAGATGATTATGAATAGAAAAACAAACATATTTAGATCATTACCGATTTAATCATAATATTTTCCATCTTTAATTTTTATCTTATAAATATAAGAGGAATCTCCAATTATCTTAAATTCGATATCATCATTAATACTTCCATCTTCATTAGAACCTATATGACGTCCAAATCTTAAAAAACTTTTAAAAACCTTTTGTGGACTGGTGTTTTTGTTAAATCTAATAGGTCCGATATATTCAAGTTTTCCATTGTTAAGAAAAATTACATGTGTACCATAGAAATATTTACCTCTACTACTATCAATAGTGAGTTAATGTTTCTTTTGATCATAGTAGTAAATGGTATCAATAAACTGATCTTGTTTAAACTTTAACTTCATCATCAATTTTCCATTTGTAGCATAATCAAAGATTGTAATCATATCTCCTTTCTTTTCATAAACATTTTTTAGGATATGATCTTTACCATAAATCTTTTCTCTTTGAACTGTCTCTTTACAACCTAGAAAAAATAAACCCGAAAAAATAAATAATATTATTTTCATTTCTCTAATTTATCATCATAAATTTTTTCGCTTACAAGTATTGAGGAATCACCGATTATTTTGTACAATGCTGAAGTTCTCAATCTTCCATCTTCCTCAAATGTGTCTTCTTTACCATACTTTTTCCTACTTTCATATGAAGTAATAAAATTTTTATTTTTTGTGAATCTCTTAGTACCTATATAAGCATTCTTACCTGAAAAGTATTTTACTATTTGTGTACCATAAAAAAAATCTTTATTTGCACTATCAATTTTTATAAAATAATCTATATCCCCATAATAATATATACTATCAATAAATTGATTGTCTTTAAATTTTGATAGCATTATTAGATTTCCATTTTTATCATATTCCTTTATTTGATTATAGCTTTTTTTGCTTTCAACAAAAAATTTTACTTTATCACTATTTGGATATAATATTTTTGTTTCTTGTTTTTCACAACAAACTAGAAATAAAAATATATTTAGAATAAATATCTTCTTAAATTTCATAACATTATAATGTTTTCGTTTTGAATTGAGCTTCCTGTGATCAGGTACTGTTGATCAATCGTTGTGGTCACCTGGCTCAGAAAATCCTGCGTAGAGGACCTGATGTCTTTCTGCCAGACTACTTCCTGAGCAGATATACTCAGGACCGTGCATAATGTGAATGCACTGATGAAGATTTTTTTCATTCTTGTGTTGTTATTTTCTGTATTAATAATTAATTTTATTAAAACGCGGTGAATTTAACATTTTTTTAATACACAAAAATCAATTTAATGCCCTGTTACGTAAATTATACTATTTATTATTTCATTCTCTTTATTTATATTGGAATTCATTTTATTCTGATGTAAAATGATCTCCTGAAAGCGATAGAATATGTCGTCTTAAAAACAAAAAACAGTTTTTTTAAGTATAAAAAAGTGTATCTTTCGCTGTCATGAAATCCTTGGTCAGGATTCTGAACTCCTAAACCTACCTTTCGGAGTTATATAACCGGAAATTTGATATAAAAGGCAGAAGGTAAAAAGACTACAAAAGATGATCTTACTTCAACCCGATATCCGGATCGGCTGTAATAATGTTTGGAATGATACTGTAGAAAATGCCCTGAAAAGATTGGGTACTCTTATATAAAAAGCATGTAAATAAATAAAAAACAAGGCGGACACAATCAATCCGCCTTGCACTCTCCCAAATAATTAAATATGAAAAAATATGAATGTCTATATCGAGCAGGCTTTCAGCATCAGATCATGCAGATCTGTGTTTTTAATAAACGGCTGCAGAAGTTCTTTTCCAGGACCATACGCTGCCACTTCCACATAATCTCCCGAATGATCCATACTGATCCACCCTACAGAATTTCTGCTTTTCTGAATTTCTGAATACAGTTTGAAAGGCAGTTTTTTATAATTATACAACCCTTCTTCCTCTTTTTCAAGCCCATTGTAGAAGCTGAGAAGGTGTCTGGCTTCATCATCATTCAGAATGATTTTGTTGCCTTCATAGATCCAGTCTTTAATGTCTTTTACCGAGTAGTCTTTCTGAATCTTGTTCAGAATATATTCATTCGTGTATCGGTAGTTTGAAATGCTGTTAAAATTTTTCGTTGCATCTGTTCCGTAGATGGTTCCCGGATTGGCATTTCCATGATCTGTAGTCACAATCACTAGGGTATTTCCGTCTTTTTCGGCAAAATCTATGACTGTTTTTACCGCTTCATCAAATGCCAGCTGATCATGGATAAGTGCTGCCACATCGTTGGCATGGGCTGACCAGTCTACTTTTCCGGCTTCTACCTGAAGAACAAAACCATCAGGATGATCTTTCATCTGATCAATGGCTGTTTTTGCCATTTGAGCAAGAGTAGGTGTATTCTTGTATTCCGGCAATTGGGCTCTGTCTATGCTGTAAGGCAATGCTCCTGTATTGAAGATTCCTAGCAGCTTCTCCCCTTTTTTTATTTCTTTCAGATCGCTTTGTGCTTTTAGAATCCTATATCCTTTTTTGCTGTATACAGCATATAGATCTTTTTTGTCTTCTCTTTTTATGGGATTAAAAAATTCGTCTCCGCCTCCCAGCAGTACATCCAGTTCCAGCTCGGCATACATTTCAGCTATTTGGGGTTCCGCATTTCTTTTTGAAGAATTTACACAAAACCCTGCAGGAGTGGCATGGGTAATGGTAACGGTAGTCACACAACCGGCTTTCTTACCTGCTTTTTTATATTGCTGCCATATGGGAAGATGTTTTTCCCCATTGGCTCCTATATTCAGTGTTCCGTTTTTCACTCTGATCCCGCCACCGAATGCTGAACTTGCTGCCGCAGAATCTGTAACAATAGAACTTGCTGAAGCAGTATCCATCAAAGCGCGGGTTACTTTTTTCTCATGATACAAATTGAGCCAGTTGCTTCCTTTTCCCAAGATATTCCGGGAATAAAGGTCCGCCATTGAAAGGGTTCCAAGGCTCATTCCGTCACTCACCATAAAGATGATATTTTTTGCTTTTCCTGCCCGGGGCTGTTCAATATGCTTCCCAAAGCTCCAGAGATCAGATGGTGATAAGGTCAATAATCCTGATAGGAATGCAGAACCTTTTAGAAATTTTCTTCTGTCCATATTGCTGCTAAATAATACTGCAAGTTATTCTATTTGCTTCTTTATCGTAACTATGTTGCATTAATTAAAAGTTAAATTTAAATGTTCTTCGGAAACGGATCTTCAAAATTTTGTTTTGTATCAAAAAGCTCTTTTTCCTCATCATTAATAAGACAGTGCTGGAGATCTGATACCATTTGATCTTTATCCAGATTTTGACCGATAAAGACCAGCTCATTGATTCTGTCGCCCCAGTTTTTGTCCCATCGGCTTTCTATAAATTCCTGATTTTCTGCAAATGAAGCATATTGCACCCTGTGGTTCATGGGCATGCTGCACCACCATACTCCTGCTTTTTCGAGACGGAAAGATCCTCCTGCCTGAGAGAAGTTCAATGCATCATCGGATCTTGAAGCCAGCCAGAATAGACCTTTTGCCCTTATGGCTCCTTCCGGGTAATGGTGATTCATATATTCCCATAGCCTTACAGGGTGAAAGGGCCTTTTATCTCTGAAAACAAGTGAACTGATTCCATATTCTTCCGTTTCGGGGGTATGGTGATCAGACTGCAATTCTTTTTGCCAGCCTGCAGATGATTGTGCCTTGTCAAAGTCAAAAAGTCTTGTATGTAAAATCTGCTGAGGATCGATTTTACCAAATTCAGAATGTAAAATCTCTGCCTCAGGATTCAGTTTTTTGATAGCAGCCTTTAAAAATCCTAATGTGTCAGCATCTATAAGGTCCGTCTTGTTCAAAATAATGACATTGGCAAATTCAATCTGATCTGTCAGAAGATTGACAATGGTCCGGTAATCTCCTTCCATGTCTGTGAGATCCCGGTCCATCAGCAGTTCACTAGAGCCGAAATCTTTCATAAAATTGAAACAGTCTACCACTGTTACCATAGTGTCTATATAGCTGAATCGGGAAAGATCTATTCCACTTTCTTCATCGGTATAAGTAAAAGTCTGGGCAACAGGAATAGGCTCACTGATTCCCGTACTCTCTATCAATAGATAATCAAAACGGTTTTCATGAGCAAGACGCTCTACTTCCACCATCAGATCTTCCCTGAGTGTACAGCAGATACACCCGTTGCTCATCTCCACCAGCTTTTCTTCGGTTCTTGAAAGGGTGTTTTGGTTCTCAACAAGACGGGCATCAATATTCACTTCGCTCATATCATTCACAATGACAGCTACTTTTAGACCTTGTTTGTTGTGCAGAATATGGTTGAGTAATGTGGTCTTTCCGGCTCCCAGAAAGCCACTGAGTACCGTTACAGGAAGTTTTTTAGTCATGAATTTTAATGTTTATGATTTTTAAAATTGATAAGATGGCCGGTAATTAAACCAGCTGTTCCTACATAAATAAGAGGTATATGAACTTCAAATATGATATCGGTGAGTACAGAAATAAAAATAAGGGCAATGGATACCCAGAACAATAATTTTAACCGGCGGTTATCTATTTTTTGGGTTACTCGGAATACAACACGAGTACCGATACAAAGAAAGGCAAGATCGATATAGGGATTATGTGATATTCCCAAAGGAACAATCAGTAGCAGAGGAAAGATAATACAATGAATCAGGCATAAAACAGCAGCGGAGATTCCTACAGCATCAAGAATTTTTGATTTCATAATAGTATGGTATTGATTTTCTTATTGTAACTTTGTTGCAAAAGTATACATAAAAAATCAAATAACGCAACTTTGTTGCATTAAAATATGAAACAGGTCAGAAATACCCATGCTAAAACCGAGATTCTAAACCTTATCAATGATTCTGAGGTGGCCCTTACTCATTCTGATATTCAGAAGAAACTGGGTGATCTATGCAATAGAGTAACCATCTACCGAGTTCTGGACAGGCTTGAAAATGAAGGCTCTATACATAAGATTGTCAATGTTGACGGGGTGGTGAATTTTGCAAAGTGCAGCGGAAAATGTAGTCATGAACAGCATTTTCACAATCATGTTCATTTTAATTGTAAAGAATGTCATTCCGTAACGTGCATTGAAAACGCGATTCCGGAAATCAGCTTGCCTGAGCATTTTATTGCACAGGAATACAATTTTATTATCAGCGGGATCTGCCCGAAATGTGCTGATGCTTAAAAAAAGAAAAAGGTAAAAAGGAGAATATACTGCCTTTTTACCTTTTTGGTCCTGTTATAAGGATGAAATATAGACTTCTATTTTGGTTCCGTCATAGTTGAAGGTGCCATCATCATTCTTTTTGCCTAGTACCCATTTCATGTCTACAGGTACAGACCATGCTGATCCTAATGAAAATCCGTTAACGGATCTGATCTCATTTCCTTTTCCTGTGGTAACCGCTGAATGAAACCAGCTTTTATCAATAAGTCTGTAAAAACCTATTGCTTTTCCTGCCGGGAGTGGCGAATACCCGTCCCACTTTTCCCCTGCGGGATAATTAAAGACGGTTAACCATTTTTGTCCGGCTGATTCTGCCAGTTGAGTAGGACTTATAGATGCACCACGCATATATAATGCATAGGCTACGGCATCATGGCATACTCCACTGTTGTATTTCGAAATATTTTCTGCTCCTGAAAGAAGAGCATGCGCAACGGGCGCTCTTTCGGATAGGGATAGCTGAGCCTTCCTGGCTCCTTCCGGGGTGATAAATGACATATAATAATATTTTGTTTGGTGACGTAAAGATACAGCTTTAAAATTTAATCACCTTTTTCGGAGAATAAATGTATTTTGAACAATAAAGAAACCGTTTTTAAGTTTTGGCTAAAGCCGATGGATTTTATATTTAAAATCATTAAAACGGGCTAAAGCCCGTTCCTGTTGAATGCCTATAAAGTATATATTTTTTGAGATTGATTCTCATATCAATAAATGTGAGCTTTAGCCCGCTTATTTTATTGTTAATGATCAATAACTTTTAACCCAAACATACTACTCTTTTTAGATAATTGTCAATCGCGTTTTCTTTCTTCTGGCTAAAAATAAATTAACAATAAAACATGCATTCATAACTGAAAAGTTTTCCATCTTTGAAAGTAAAAATAAAAAGTCCTGCATCCGCATTCTGGATGTAATATTGGTGTGGTGAAGTAATCCACCGGGCGGACAGCAAGTCTCCAAAATGCATTACAAAGTTCTTTTCATCATAGTTGGAATTCATACGTTCATTTCCTAAAACAATAGCTTCACCATTGGTAAAAAACATTTTGTAAACACTTCCGGTTGCTTTTCCTGTATAATCTTCAAAAGCAATAATGAGATCAGAATTTTTATAATAATATTGAGGCTCCCAACCACATTCCGGCATATCTGGGATATCATTTACTTTCTGCATTTCCAGCTTTTTCATCTGGGCATCGGTGATTTTTCTGTCGAATAATGCGGTTTCTTTCCATACAAAATGCATGTTTAAGCCTTTTAATTTGTTTTCATACGCTCGTGTTCCCGGTCTTTTTCCAAATTGATCTGCCAAAAGAAGCTCAAAGTCGATGTTGATCTTTGGGTTGTCAATACCGGTATTTGATTCTTTCCAATACTGTAAGGCTTGTTTGAGGTTTCTCTCGTCCATCCAGGCTATCTCACGAAGTCTTCCCGCCTGAGCAAGTTCTTTCTCTTTGTTTTTGCCCTTGGCAGCCAGATAGTCTTTCAATACCTTTTCATAGGTAAGTTCAGACCCCAGATATTTCATTTGGATATATTCCGGTTTTTCATGAAAATGATCGCCAATATAAACCCAGCCGTCTTCATATAAAGGTACATAATCTATACAGACCATTTCATTTAAAGCGGCTTTCCTTACTGGTATACTTTCTGTTGTTGGAGCTTTCCGTACACGCAGTTCAGACACCTGTATGTAGAAATGCGGACATTGGGCACCTTGTGAACCTCTGTTGAAATATTGGGCGGGTTCTCCGGAAGACTTCCTGCCACGCATTGTTTTTTGTAAAGGCTGGCGGTCTATGAATCCGATATCGCCGTTGCTTACCTGTATTTTATATTGAGTCTGGGTAGAATCCAGAAGGTAGACGGGTGCCTCAGTCGAAAATATTCCTATAATATCTTTGGCATTTCCTTTCTCACGGAAGAGATGGCCCCATTCGGATGCATAAACCGGTTGTTGTCCGGGACTTTGAGCCATGGTATTGTAAAAGTAACAGTGAATGATGCTGGCTCCTAAGAGTATCTTTTTCAACATATAATAATTTGTATAAGGTAAAAAACACCTGTTTTTTGCAGGTGAATTTGTTGGTGTTCTGAAGTTATTTCCTTCAAAAATACTGAAAAATAAAGGGCTTTCCTATACTTATTGTTATTCAGAATGGGTATAAATTCCATCCTATTCATATGCTCCCATTGGGTAGCGTAAATAAAAATACTATTTTTATCGGCCAAAAAAAGTAAAGACTCATTATGCCGACTGATGCTTCTCATAAGCTGATTCCGATGACAACTTTCGTGCTGGAATATTATTCGCACGAAGGATATGCCGATCTTCAGATTTTGAATCTGATGAATAATTATGCCAATTTTTTAAAGAAGCGTCTTACCCTTGGGATGTTTGTCCCTTTGGATCGTCAGGGAAATATACTGAAAGAGCCTAAAAATTATACAGCATGGAAATCCCTTGACCATAATGACGGACAAAGAACCGATATCGCAGGATTTGAAGAGTATGCCGAATATCAGAAGGCAGAACAGAACTGCATGTTTGAAGGTTTTCAGGTAGATTATAACGGATATTCAAAAGTTCGCATCACCGCTTCCTATGATTCTTCTATAGAATTGTCTTTCAATAAGAATGATCTGCTTCCTTCAGGATTCAATGACGTGGAATCGCTTACTGTATTTGACGATATTTTTTTAACATCCAGTGCTTTAAGAGCTATTGGGATAAAGAGATAAATTATAGTTTTTTAACTACTTATCATAAAAAAACCTTTATCAATTCTGATAAAGGTTTTTTGTTGGCGCTGCGTTATCTGACACATTCTCCTGAATGGCAATGGTAGCCTGAAGGGCACATCCCGTTGATGCAGGGGCCGGCAGCATCAGGATAACATCTTTCATCTGCACGGCAATGAGAATGAGGGGGGCATAGAGAGAGTAAATTTCCAAGGCAGATACCTACCGGAAGAGGAAGATTCAGTTCTATACCGATCTCTCCAGCCAAAGTTTTCAATCTTTTTCTGCTTAATTTTTTCATAGATTTTGTTTTTGTGGTGTTATTTTTTTATGATTTTTTCGAGTTCTGTAATGAAATCTTTTTGCGCAATATTAATGCGTTGTTGTGCTTCTTCCGAAGAAAACCATTCCCATTGGTCTATTTCAGGAATCTCTATTATTTTACCGGATTTTGGGGGCCATTCTAAAGGAAAAGAATTGCTGTAAAGACCGGAAGTCTCAATGTCACCCTCTATAGCCCATGCAAAAACGGTTTTTCCTCCCTTTTGCTGAACGGGTGATAATTCGATGAACTCCCCTTCAATAGGTTGTCCGGTTTCTTCTTCAAATTCTCTCAGTGCACGCTCCAGTGGATTTTCGTCAGGAGCAATCTCTCCTTTTGGAATGGACCATGTTCCAAGATCTTTGTTTTTCCAGAATGGACCGCCGGGATGGACAAGAAAGTAAGACAGACCGCCTTTTTCCTTTCTAAAAAGCAAAATCCCTGCACTTATTTTCATAGACTAAGGTTTGATTATTAAAGATATGAAAAATAGAATATAGATTGAATAACAGTGTTTAAGTAATGAAGATCTTTCTAAAGTAACCGTTACCTTACTATTGATCTCTCTTTAAATTCAGAAGGAGACATTTCTTTATATCCCTTGAATATTTTATTAAAATGACTGGCATCATTGAAACCCAGTTGATCGGCAATCTCACTGATATTATAGTGACTCTGAAGCAAAAGTTTCTCGGCAGTCTTTATTTTGTACTGCATAATATGTTGTTGAACAGAGAAACCCGTCTGTTTTTTTATATAAATACTGATGTAATTTGGAGAAAGCATAAATTCTTTAGCTATATTCTCAATTTTCATTTTATCTGTATCCAGAGCATTGACATTGATATAATACAAAATCCTTTCTATTCTGTTTACATTTTGGGTGATCCAGCTTTTAACCGTCTTGTTATTCACTGTATTTCGGATCAGAATGGTGATAATCCCTGAAAAAAGATCTGTGGTGATCTCTTTATTATATGTGTTTTTATGACCGAACTCGTACAGAAGAATCTGCGAAAGCTGCAACAGATGCATCCGGTCTGCCTTACTTTTAATCACTGATTCATACACAAAAGAATGGTCTTCCATCAGTAGCTGAACTACTTTTTTAAGCTCATTCTTTTTATTGGGTAAAAGATTTTCCCAGATGTACTGTTCTGTAAATTTGATATAAATGAAACGTGTCTTATTCGTAATTGAAAATTCATGACCATCACTGGGTCTCAGGAGGAAAACATCTCCTTTTTTGTACGGGAAGGTAATATTGTTGAGATGGTGAAATCCTTTCCCATTTTCTATAATAATCAGCTCATAAAAATTATGATTATGATATTCAACATCCCAGACTTCCTTTTCAATACTGAAAACATTAAAAGAATTAAAATTAACGATTCGTTTCATAAAGAATGGATTTTTACAAATTTAGCATTAATTTTTACAATATAATGAGGGTGATTATTGATCAATTTTGTCCTGTCAATACATTCAAAATGAAATATATAAAACAATCGGTATTGTTGCTTGCTTCAACAATCGTTTTCATGTCCTTTACTGATCAGCGTGATAAGGACAAAAAAGAGCAAAAAGATCAGTCTCAGTCTCAGGTTCCGGTCAGAAAGTACTGGCCCAACGGAGCTCAGCTGGTAATTTCGGTTTCAATGCAGTTTGAAACAGGTGGACAGCCTGAAGGTGCCGAAAGCCCTTTCAGCGGAACTCCTCTCCCTAAAGGACAACCCGATCTTCCTGCAGAAAGCTGGTATCGGTATGGAGGAAATGAAGGCATTTACAGAATGCTTGATTTATGGAAAAAGTATAATATCAAGGTAACGTCTCATGTGGTGGGAACTGCGGCTGAAAAATATCCTGAAGTGGCCAGAGCTATTGCAAACGGAGGGCACGAAATAGCTGCTCATGGGATTACCTGGGATAATCAATGGAATAAAAGCTATGCAGATGAGCTGAATTTTGTAAAACAAGGTGTAGATGTGGTTGAAAGAATTACAGGTCAGAAAGCAGTAGGTTATAATGCCAACTGGCTGAGAAGAGGTCCGAATACTCTAAAAGTACTGCAGGAACTTGGATTTTTATATCATATAGATGATTTAAGCCATGATGAACCTTTCATTACCAAAGTAAAAGGCAAAAATTTTGTGGTGATTCCTTATACCTTGCGCAACAATGATATCGTCAATATAGAAGGAAAAAACTGGAGTCCCGATCAGTTCCTGGCTCAGCTGAAATTTGAATTTGACCGTTTGTATGAAGAAGGAGCTTCCAAAAGAAGAATGATGAGCATCAGCTTTCATGACAGAATTGGAGGAACTCCTGCAATGGTGCATGCGATGGAAGAGTTTATCAGATATACTCAGGAAAAACAAGGGGTTGTTTTTATGAGAAAGGATGAAATTGCCAGAATGGTGATGAATGACCCTGATACTCCGGTTGATAACAGCGAAGAAAAATTTAATAAACAATAAAGAAAGGGGTTATGGAAACGTTTGAAATCTCAACAGAACTTCCGGCTTCCCACACCCAACTCAAAAAAATAACTCTATGAATTCAAAAACAGCTTACTTTTTCCTTCGGGTGTCGATGGGCATCAATTTATTAGGACACGGATTGGTCCGTTTAATGAAACTACAGGATTTTGCATCCGGAATGGTGAAAGGTTTTGAAACAAGCTGGCTGCCCCAGCCATTGGTGAGTCTCTTTGGAATCACTCTTCCTTTTTTGGAATTTATAATCGGACTGCTGCTGATTATTGGTTTCAAAACCCGTATGGCGGCGATAGCCGGAGCTTCTCTGATTATTTTGCTGCTTTTTGGAAGCAGTACTGTTGAAAACTGGGAAGCAATGGGCATGCAGATGATCTATGCAGGTTTGTTTTACATTCTGATCAGCAGAATTGAGGATAATTATCTGGCTTTGGACAGGAAATAACAGAAGCAAAGAAACCATAAAGACCGGAGAAGTAAGGATATAAGAGAATAAAAAAATAGTATTCAAATGTTGTTATCTTTACTCTTCGGGCTTTTCGCATCTTCAGAGATTAGGTTACAACTTTCATGGATCCGGCTACTCTGTTTTTATAATTATGCCCGAATTTTGTATTATCAATACAGGCAAATGAAAATATTCTGTTTATTTTCAATGCGATAGTAACCCTCAAAATTAGAAAACGATGCAAACAATATTAGGAGCCAATGGGCAGATTGGTGAAGAACTGGCGAGAGAACTGAAAAGAAATTATACCTCAGATATCCGTATTGTCAGCAGAAATGCTAAAAAAGTAAATGATACAGATACTGTTTTCTCTGCAGACTTGTCAGACAGGGAAAGAGCAATAGAAGCCGTAAAAGGAAGTGAAACCGCTTATTTTACCCTTGGGCTTCCTATGGATACGGATGTATGGGAAAAACAGTTTTTAGCCATTATGAAAAATGTTATTGAAGCCTGCAAAATCCATGAAACAAAGCTGGTATTTTTTGACAACACCTATATGTACCCTCAAAATAATGGGGTATTAACGGAACAAACCCGATTTGCTCCGGTCGGAAGAAAAGGAGTGGTCAGAAAACAGATGACAGAGATGCTTTTAAAGGAAATGGAAGCCGGAGCTTTAGAAGCTGTCATTTGCAGAGCTCCTGAGTTTTATGGCCCTGGAAAAACCCAGAGTATTACCAACAGTCTTATTTTCAATGCCATTAAAGAAAATCAAAAACTAAAAGTTCCTTTGAGAGATGATAAAGTACGAAGCCTTATATGGACACCTGATGCCAGCCGTGCCACCGCTTTGATCGGAAATACACCCGATGCGTACGGACAGACATGGCATTTGCCCGTAGATGATCATAAACTGAATTATGAGGAATTCATTGCACTGGCTTCTGAGATCTATGGAAAAGAATTCAGGTATTCGGTCATTCCTAAGTGGGTCTTTACCATAGGATCTTTATTCAACAAAAATGCAAAAGAATTGAAGGAACTGCTTCCAAGATATACATATGATAACCTCTTTGATGACTCAAAATTCAGGAAAAGATTCCCGGAGTTTCAGATAACTTCTTACAGACAAGGAATTCAACAGATCAAAAAGGAGCAGCAAACAACAAAATAATACCATTAAAATAAGTATCCTAGAAACACCAATACCACAAACGAAGGTCAACATATTCCCCTTCTTTGGAGAGGTGGTGAAAATTCAAAGAGCTTGAGAAACAGGCATCCAATGAAAAGCCAGCTACGAATATTTTACTATATTTGTCTTCATTCCACGGAATTTATGGGGAAAAGAAACCAATTATGGCAGTATATACAGGTATTGAATATATTTTTAATACTGCTTCATCTGGTGATCCTGAAAACGGAAAATACCAATCTTCTTTCTTCAGAAACAAAACGGCATTACAGTCAGGAAAAAGCTTCTCATAAAAAATGCAATAAGCTTGATCTTGCAAATAACAACAGAACCCCGATACAGTGTAACAGTAATTATTGTTCCGGTTTTTCTTTGTTTTACACTGCCTCTTTTCATTCTTTTATATTTGAAAAATTTATAGATCAGGAAGTAAGCAACCGCTATTTCTTATATGATGATCCTCCCTATTCTTCATTTTTTAATTCTATCTGGATTCCTCCTAAAATAACATTATAAATTTCAGTTACGGTGAAATACACCATCTGAGATGTATATAAGAAATCCTGTTATCTAATCTATATCACATGATCAATGCCTGTTCATGGTGTTGTCGTGTTGATACAATCAATAAATGAATTAAAAAAATAATGAAAACAATAGTATCAAACCTCGAAAAAAATACAGTCAATATCTATGCACTTTGCAGAATACTCATTGGACTGTTCTTTTTTATAGCAGGTTTTAACAAACTTTTCCATCCTGTTTTTCAGGGATATATGTTCAATACCATCAGCACTATAGGATTTCCGTTTCCACAGCTTACGGCTAATTTTACTGCTTTTTGTGAATGTGTATTCGGTTTATTCTTAATGCTGGGTTTATGGACGAGAATAAGCTCGGTGTTTTTAATCATCATTATACTGGTGGCATTATTTACACATGATCTCAGTTCAATTCCAAAGGAACTTATTCCCATACAACCAGAAACCGGAGTTTATAAAATGGATCCTTTTACATGGCTGAGCTATTTTCTTTATCTGCCTCAGACCCTGTATCTTCTGTTTCTGCTCGTGTTTTTATTCCGGGGATGTTCAGGTTTCGGACTTGATGCTTTTATGAAAAGAAAATCAGGAAATAGGCAGTGATTGTAAGCAGCTCTCTTTTTGGGAGCTGTTTTTTTGTTGGAAAATCGCAAAGACGAAAGATTTTTCTGAACGCTATTATGGTTTTACAGTTGATATTTTCTGAATTTTCTCGCAGATAAAATCCTTGCGTCTTAAAAACAGTTTTCTCTGTCATTTTGCGCCTTTGCATATCCTAAATATTTTCATTTTTAAAATAAAAAACGCAAAGTTTTAATGGTTTCAGATTTTTACTAAAATGAGTAATGATACTGTCAACAGACGCTGTATCATTGATTTTTCCCCTGTGATTTCTCAAAATAAAGTAAAACATTAAAATCTTTGCGTTTAATAAATCATATTCTTCCTTTTAATTTTATACCAGTTTTCATGATAAGACTGATTTTGTTATCGTAATAAGACTCATTGCAATTACTACCATTCCCACGACGATAAACATTTTCTTCGTTGGAAGTTTTGCAGTGAGCATTGCCGAAAACGGAGCGGTAAAAACACCACCCAGCAAAAGTCCCAGAACAATATTCCAGTGATGGATTCCAATAGTAAAAATAAAGGTGACCGCACTGGTTACAGTCAGTAAAAATTTGGCTACCGTAGAACTTCCCACCACATAACGGGGAATCCTTCCCTCTTTGATCAGCGTTCCGGTTACCAAAGGTCCCCAGCCTCCGCCAGCAAAAGAATCAATAAAGCCTCCCGCCAATCCCAATATTCTGAGATTGGTTCTTCGTTTGGTTTTCATTTGCCCGGACTTTTCATCTTTAAATGCATTCTTTAAGATATTGATTCCCAGATAGAGTGTGTAGCAGGCAATAACAGGTTTTACGATATGAGCATAATGTTCCCCGTAATGAGACAGCGTCAATGCTCCGATAATGGAACCTACAATAGCCAGGGGAAATAATACCCACACCATTTTTTTATTAACATTTCCCAGCTTATAATGACTGAAACTTCCGGCTGCTGTGGTAAACGATTCTGCAGAGTGAATACTGGCGCTTACAACCGGCGGCGGAACATTAAGCAATAAAAGGATGGTGGTACATATTACCCCATAGCCCATGCCCATGGATCCGGCAACAATTTCTGCCATAAAACCCGCAAACAGCATCCAGTAAAAGATGTGACCGTCTTTGTTCAGAAAATGCTGAATATCATCGGAAAGGTTAAACTGATATACTACAAGGCCAAATAATCCAAAAAGAAGTAAAACACCAATGATTGCCAGGAAAATATTAGCTTTTCTCTGGGCTGTTTTGGTAATATTAATCAGTTTTTCAATTTCCATATCCGGTTTTGAAGAAACCTTTCCGTCAGACAGATATTCTGTAGTGATTTTGTTGAGTTCTTTCACTTTATAATTGAAATCTCCGGTCAGTTGATTACGGATATGCTGCATATTATCCAGGACATGATCCATTTCATCAGGAATGACTTCTGTAAAGGTTTCCCTCAGTCTCTTGGCAATGGTGGGAGATTTTCCGTTGGTGGAAATGGCAATCTTAAGACTCCCTTTTTTGACAATAGAACCTAAATAAAAGTCACACAGGTCCGGTTTATCAGCAATATTCACCAGTATATTTTTTTGCTGGGCTTTCTCCCTGATTTCTCCTGCCAGTTCAATATCATTAACTGCAATAATCGCAAGATCTGCATCATTGAAATCATGATCATTATAGGCTCTTTCATGAAGTATCAGATTAGAAAACTGATGTTGCAGGGTTCTGACTTCAGGAATAATTTCTTTCGCCACCAGTTTGATGGAAGTATCGGGAGAGTTTCCAAGTACCGACTCCAGTTTTTCAAGGGCTACGTTGCCACCGCCAATAATCAGCAGAGAAAGATTTTCAAGTTTTAAAAATATGGGATATAAAGAATTGCTCATCCTGATTACAGTTTTAAGTCATACGTAAAAGCGAGATAATACAGTCCTCCGATTTCAGGACCTGCTGCATACTGGAAGTAACGGCGGTTCAGTAGATTGGTAGCTCCAATTTTAATATTTGCGTGAATTTCAGGAAGCTTCCATGTTGCCTGAGCATCAATCGTATAGTAAGCCGGAATTGGCCCGGATGCTAAAGGACTTTCCCATGTAAAGCCACTTTGCCATCTTCCCACAAGGGTAAACCCTATATTTTTGACAATTTCTCTGTTTCCTACACTTACATTGACCATCCATTTCGGAGTGTTGAATGCTGTAATAAAGAGATCAGAAGTATTGCTGGACGCAAGATCGTTATAAGAAACATTGGTATTGATATTATAGTTTCCTGTGATATTATATCGGATCCCCAAAGAGGTTCCATAGCTTTTATAAGTACTGTTGCTGTTGGTATAAACCCTGTATCTGTCCTGCTTGCTTCTGTCCAGCATGGCAAGAACGGCTGCATTGCTTCCTACCAGGCTGTTTTTAGGTACTGCGACTTCTACCTGCCCCAGAAATCCTTCGTAGATGTTATAATAAAAATCCCAGTCAAGGACCAGCTTATTGTTAAAAAAAGTAGACTTATACCCCACTTCAAATGAATTGATTTTTTCCGGCTGTAGTTTTTGCAAACTGGCTACCGTCAAAAGCTGTTTGTTGTCCTGAGCAGCCTGGCTTTGGGTTTTTCCTGCATCCACATCTGCATTTACTGCTGAAGTGAATCTATCGATAGAAGCCAGTGTATAGGAATTCTCAAGATACCCGAGTCCGTCATTTACTTTTGACAGCCCTCCCACTCTTCTTACATTACCATTGTTGACAAAAGAAAGTGCTTCAAATAACGAAGGGAAGCGATATCCATTCTGAAAAGAAGCTCTGAAATTATGCTCTTTAACAGGAGAATAGACAACACTGATTCTCGGATTAAGCTTTGCTTCAAATTCCGGGTTTCTGTCAATACGTAAGGCTGCGTTAATTTTTAATTTATCATCAAAGAAAAGTTTGGTAACCTGTGCAAAGGCTCCATATTTCTGATAGATAACATCTTTCCCAAATGTACCATTGGCTAAAGGAATATTTCTCTCACTTACGGGACGGTTAAAATCAACAAAGTTATTTCCATCCGGAGTAATGCTGTACAGGCGATAATCCACACCAGCCAAAAGACTGAAAATTTTAACAAATCTGCTGAAATCATAGGTAAGCTCCCCTTGATAAAAACGGGATTTCTGTTCAAGCTTTGCCCCTCCTGTTGCCGGAGCTCCTGCAATTCCTGCATTGGCAGAATCCCAGTTATTGATTCCGATAATGGTGTTTTTTAACTGTTCAAAGGCAGCGGTTCCGGGGACGGCCCTGTTTTTATCAGCTTCCTGACGGGCAAGAATAAATGCATCATTAAGATTTACGCCTCCATTTAAGTTGTTCTGAAGAGCTGTCTGAAATATATTTTTCCAGTTGGTATTAGACAGATTCGTAAGATCCAGATTGTCTGCCAAAGGCTTCAGATTATAAGAATCTCCCGTGTTTTCTATAGATACATACGCTCTGAATGTTAATTCTCTTCCTGTCAGTTCTATTTTATGGTTCTGAACCGTAGCATTCTGTAAACGGATTTTGTTTCCTCTCTGGAAAGTTCCGTCCAGCAAACCATACCGATACACGTAAGAAGTTCTCCACTGATCTCCGAAACGGTAATATAATCCCGCATCGAACTTGATATTCTTCACGTCAGGACTCACGAGATCTTTTTCAAGATATCCTGTTCTGGAAACGTTGAATGTGGTAGGTTTCCCGTTGTAATCCACTTTTACGGCAACACGGTTGTTTCTTTCGTCACCGTATTTATTCCAGAGGTCTTCAGCCGGATTATTGGACAGGGCAAAATTAGGATTGGCAGTTACCAATGAGCCGGGATTCTGATCAGTCAGATTATTGGAAATCCAGTCTGTGCCACTGAAATAGGAAGCATTCACTTTAACAGCAAAGTTTTTATGGAACACTTTTGCAAAACGGATGGCACTTTCTCCCAGAGAACTTATTGTATGGTTGACATGATCAACATGATTGACTCCACCTCGGAAATAAACACTTATTCCTTCAGAGGTAAACGGATCTTTGGTCTGTAAACTCGCCAGTCCGTTAATCGCATTCATTCCGTACAGTGCTGAAGCAGCTCCCGGAGTAACTTCCATCGACTGAATATCCAGTTCTGTAGGTCCTATGGCATTTCCCAAAGGAACTCCCAATGTTGCAGACTGTACATCTACACCATCTACCAACTGCATAAAACGGAAATTATTAGGCGAATTGAATCCTCTTGAATTGGGAATTTTTAAGGTAAGACTCGAGGTTAAAAGCTGCAACCCCTTTACATTTTCCAATGTTTCATAGAATGAGGCTGCCGGACTTTCCCTGATGGTTTTGATATCAATTTTTTCAATAGCGATCGGAGACCTTAATATTTTCTCCGGAACTCTGGAGGCTGAGATCACCACATCATCAATGATGGTATTCTGAGGATTGAGCCCTATTGTAATTTTGTTGGAAGGAGAAAGAATCTCAACCGTCTGGCTGGTGAACCCGTCTTTCTGAATAACTACCCTGAATGGTATGGTAACTCTTGTCCTGATTTTAAAGTTTCCGAGTAGATCCGTTAATGCAGTATCCTGTGTATTTTCAATCTGTACTTTTACAGAATCAAGAGCTTTGTGTGTCCCTGTATTTTTGATGCTTCCGCTAAGCTCTATGAGCTGCTGCTGTGCCTCCGCCAGGTTAAAAAATAGAAATGTAAATGCTATAATGCCTGCTTTAGGTATAAAATTTCCCTGCTTTTTGTTTTTCATTTTTTCTTCATTTTTAGATTGAGAATGAAGCTGTCTGAACTTTTTTACTTTTAATGATGAAAATCTTCAATATCGTTTCATGTTACAATTGAAGGACTTAGAATTCCCCTGCTCTGGAAGGGTGGTAAAAATTCAATGAATTTTTGACAGGGTGGTTTATGCCGTTAATATAATGCTGAGATTGCTTCACCTTTGGTTGGCAATGACAGGATGTTGTATTAACTTTTCCTCATGGTTCAAAAAGTTGAAACAGCTTTGTATGTATTGTTATTTCGGAATCAACAACACATGCACATTCGTCTGTCTAAAAGAAGAGGTTGATTGTTTTTGTTATTTTTCAGATCATCATGAAAATTAGCCATATAATTAATTTAAGGTGTGTAAGTAACGGTATGAAAAATCACCAAATGTTTCTTCTGTGAGTCTTTGCTCGACATAAATTCTGAAGAGCTCATCCAATGTGGTAAGAATCTCTTCTTCCCCTATATTTTCTTTAAATTTTGTATTCAATCGCATTCCCAATCGGTCTCCTCCGATGTGAAGATTATATTTTCCATAGGCTGTTCCTACAAATCCTATTTCAGCATTAGGAGATCTTCCGCATCCATTGGGGCATCCTGTCATACGGATCGTGATGTCATCTTCCAAAAGGCTATATTTTTCAAGAATCGGTTCTATTTTTGTAACCAGGGAAGGCAGATAACGCTGGGCTTCTGCTAAAGCCAGTGAACAGGTATTCAAAGCTACGCAGGCAACAGAATTTTTACGTAAGGCACTTGCTCCGTTGGTATATTCTGAAATGCCATGTTCTTGTAAAACAGCTTCAATTTCAGGCTTATCTTTTTCATCAATATCAGCCAGAATAAGGTTCTGGTTGCAGGTAAAACGGAAATTGGCTTTACCGGTTTGTGCGATTTTTAATAATCCTGATTTTAAAGGATATTCTGCTGTGTTAAGGATTCTTCCATGTTCTACAAAAACGGTATAGAACCATTTTCCTTCATGATTCTGAATCCAGCCATAGCGGTCTTTTCTTTGTGTAAACTTAAATTCACGGGCCGGTTCAAAACTGAATCCTGTTCTTTTTTCTACTTCAGCTCTGTACTGGTCGATACCCAGTTTATCAATCGTATATTTTAATCTTGATAATTTCCGGTCGCTTCTGTTTCCAAAGTCTCTTTGCACCGTGATGATTTCGTAGACAGCTTTTAATACTTTTTCTTCCGTATCCACAAATCCAAGCACAGAGGCAAGACGGGCATAGGTGGCTTCATTACCGTGAGTGGCTCCCAGTCCTCCTCCGGCAGCAATATTGTAACCCACAATTTTATCATTCTCAATAATAGCGATCAATGCAATATCATTGATGAATACGTCCACATCATTATTGGGAGGAACAGCAATTCCTATTTTCAGCTTTCTTGGAAGGTATCTGTCCTGATATAACGGATCTTCTTCCGCTTTTCGGTCAATCAGAAGTTCATCATCAATCCATATATCATAATAAGATTGGGTTTTCGGAAGGCACATTTCACTGATTTTACCAGCCAGTTCGTAAGCTTCCTGCTGTAAAGGGGATTCTGAAGGATTGGCTGTACAGGTAACATTTCTGTTGACGTCTCCACAGGCGGCAATGGAATCCAGATGCTGCAGATTGAAGCTCTGAATGGTAGGTCTTAAATGAGATTTTAAAATACCATGCAGCTGAATGGTTTGTCTGGTCGTTACTTTGATGGTTCCTGTAGAATGATCTTCAGCCGTTTCATTCAATCCCACCCATTGTTCAGGAGTTAAAAAACCACCGGGAAGTCTTAATCTGATCATATAAGAATACAGCCATTCCAGTTTTTTGGAGACACGCTCTTCCCTGCGGTCTCTGTCGTCCTGCTGGTACATTCCATGAAATTTGATCAGTGTCTGATCATCTTCCCTTATGGCTCCGGTAAAATTATCAGCAAGGCTCTCTTTTAAAGATCCTCTGAGCCCGTTGCTGCTGGTTTTAATCCTTTCTACCGGTGAAAGGTTTTCTTTATCGTTGTTCATATCTGTTTCCTTTAATTTTTGTGAATACTTCTTTACTCCGTTTAATAAACATCTTTGGCATATCTGCCGCCCAACTCCATTTCTTCCAGATAGTTTACAGCATCTTCTTTGCTGCGTTTTCCTTCATTCTGAATAATGTTCAGAAGTGTTTGTTCTACGTCACGAGCCATAGGTTCCTTAGCTCCGCATACATAGACAGAAGCTCCTCCTTCAAGCCAGTAAAATATTTCCTGAGATTTTTGCTCCAGTTTGTGCTGAACATATACTTTCTCAACAGTATCTCTTGAAAAAGCAAGGTCGAGATGGGTTAAGCTACCGGTTTTAAGAAAATCCTGAAGCTCAGCCTGATAAAGAAAGTCTGAGACGAAATTTCTATCCCCGAAAAACAACCAGTTTCGTCCTTCTGCACCGGTTGCATCACGTTCCCAAAGGAAAGACCTGAAAGGAGCAATGCCTGTTCCCGGTCCTATCATAATGATGTCTTTATCCGCCTCCGGCAGTTTGAAGTGTCCTGCATCCTGGATATAAAATTCCACCTCTTCTCCTTCTTTGAATTCGCTCAGAAAACCACTGCATAGCCCATTATGTTTCTGATGATCAATAAAGAACTCTGATTTTGCAACCGTAATATGAATTTCTGTGTCACCATGAGCTTCCAGAGAGGAAGAAATGGAGTACAGACGAGGAGCCTGAGCGGTTAATATCTGAATGATTTCTTCAAATTCATCTGCATTTTTTACGGGGTAAATTCTAAGAAGATCAAGAAGACTGAGTCTGACTTCCGGAATGGAATGTCCTGTTATTTTTGCATATTGCGTCACAACAGATTTAAGCAAATAACTGATGTTAATATTTTTATGTAATAATTCTTCAACAGATGCTGTAACTTTCGATGTTTCTATCTGTTTTTGAGGATCAATTCCTGTCAGGGTAATTATTTCATTCACTACAGATTTTGAATTGAAGGGAATGATGCCTAAAGCCGCACCTGGCTGGTACGCAAGCGCTTCTTCTGTTTCAATTTCAATATGATAGGTTTCTTTTTCAGAAGTGATATCGTTCAGGTTAATGATCGCTGAAACTTTCCCCTGGTATTTCTTTCTTCCGGAAGATATCTTTGGTGCTGCCACACTTTTCAGACTCTGATCTGCATTTTTATTAACCGTTTCGAATACATGCTCTATCCAGTGAGAAGCTTCCTGTTCATAGTCTATATCGCATTTCTTTATTGGAATAATGCGCTGGGCCCCTAATATTTCAAAACGTGAATCTACATCTTCCCCTGTTTTGCAGAATTGAGGATAGCTGCTGTCACCTAGTGCCAGAACTCCATATTTCAGTCCGCTGAGATTGATTTCATTTTCATGAATATAATCGTAGAATTTTTTGGCAAGAGCTGGTGGCTCGCCTTCTCCCTGAGTGCTGATCACAATGAAGAAGAATTCTTCTTTAGCCAGATCTTTGGGTTTGTATTGAGAGAGGTCAGCCAGTTTTACCTGAAGTCCTTTTTTCTTCACGATACCCGCCAGTGCTGTCGCCAGTTTTTTGCTGTTTCCGGTTTCTGTACCATAAGCGAGGGTTATCTTTTTTACGGCATTCTGAATACTGTTATTGAGTTGCTGTGGTGGCAGCACAGCGGTCAATGAAGCCCCTCCGGCAATACCTGCAAGATATCCGCTTGCCCAGATGGCTTCTTCTCTGGAAAGATCTCCGGAGATTTGTTTTAATACGTTTAATTTAGTTTCAGACAGCATATTCAAAGAAATTTTGATTGGTAGGGATTAGACTTCCGTTTTCCACTGATTTGAAGTAAAGACCTTCCTCTTCCGCATTTTCAAGCCATGAAAATTCTTCATGCAGATTGACGATCTTTCCAACCACAACCAGAGAAGGGGATGCAAAGTTTTTGGTTCCGAATTTTTCATTAAAATCCTCAAAAGATGAAGTATACACCTTTTGATAAGGCGTTGTAGCCTGTTCAATGACTGCAATTTTTTTATCACTTGAAATCCCTAGCTGTATAAGCTTTTCGACAAGAGGAGCAAGATTCCCTTTAGACATGTAGAACACAAGAGTATCATGGGTATAAGCAAGTTCTTCCCAGTACTCTTGGGTTACGATCTCTGATTTGTAATACGTCAGAAAACGTACCGATGTAGAATATCCTCGTGCGGTTAAAGGCATCCCTGCAAATGCTGCGGCACCTAAAGCCGCTGTAATTCCCGGAATGATTTCATAAGGAATATGATTTTGCTTTAAAACCTGCAGTTCATCCAGAATATTGGAGAATATGGAAACATCTCCTCCTTTCAGTCTTACAATGGTTTTATTCTGACGGGCATATTCTACCATTAATGTATTGATATGAGACTGAGGGGTGGAAGCATTTTTGCTGCATTCTTTCCCAACATAGATGATTTCTGTATTTTTATTGACGTATGTTTCCAGGATCTCGGGACTTACGAGGCGGTCGCATAAAACGACGTCTGCTTCCGCGATCGCTTTTACTGCTTTTACAGTGATCAGTTCAGGGTTGCCGGGCCCTGCACCGATAAGGTAAACCTTTGGTGA
>JASLCD010000484.1 GCA_030146295.1 Chryseobacterium sp. | reverse complement strand
TTTCTGGCAGGTCTTCTGACTTACTCCATTTTTGAAATCCTTCCCATTAAAAAACAGTGGATATATTTTTCAAAAACTTTGGTGTGGAGCTTACAGCAGCGGGTCTGTCCCGGATTTTCACCGGATTCCCTTTTAAGAGCTTTTTAGGGCTCACCAAATTTCGGCAAAGATAAAAAATTATTCGTAACCCCCAATTAAAATCATGATTCATAAACAATTAAAGCTCCCGAAGGAGCTTTAGCATTATTTAAAAAGGGTTTTAATTTTAAATTCCAATATTTAGAAAAATACTCACCCGTGACTTCGCTTCAATATCTCCTCCTGCCAACTGAGTATACATAGGAAGCATGATCTCACTTCCCAAACTCAACTTTTTATAAGAGGCTTCAAATCCCAGCTTCCCATACAATGCACTTCCGGCAGTATTGGGCAGCGCTTCATCAAATTGTTTATTCTGAGCATAAACTTCCCCCTGAACTCCGGTCTTTACAGAAAAAATAGATTTTTCATTTCCTGCAACCTGATAAAATCCCGTTGCAGCATAGTTCCATTGATTTCCGAAACGGTAGTTTTTCTTATTTTCCGTTTTGATCGTATAGTCCGTATTCACCAATACTGCTACTTTATCTTTCTGAAACTTATAATTCAAAGCAGCCTGATAATCCCAGCTTCCGGTTCCCAACTGAAAACTTGGATTAACTCCGGATGCTCCTTTTTCATCAAATTTTCCTAATGGAATTTTCACTCCCAACCCTCCGCTCAAATGATGGAAATTATCTTTAGAGCTCATCAACTGGTAAATTCCCATCAGATTGAGGTCTCCGATGCCATTGATTCTGATATCTCCCTGTAAGGTCTGTTTTTCGTGGAAATGAAATGGCAGACTTGCATATACACTCAGTTTTTTTGTCAATGGAATCTTCCCCCAAAGCTGCAACGTATTGAAGTACTGATCCTGTGTAAGATCTTTTACAAATAAGTTTTCTTTTGCTTTGTAATGCTGTGCAAAGTATTTGATTCCGATAAACTGTGGATTCAGTAAAGATTCAAAACCGGATGATCCGTTACCGGCTGCACAACCGCAGGCATCACAGTCATCATCAAAATCAAACCTGCTAAAGCTTTCCGGAGCACTATACATACTGTCTCTCACTACTTTTGCATGGTTCAGGCTAAATACCATCAAACTTAATATCAATATAATCTTCTTCATGTTTTCTATAAATTATTCTGCAAATTTTGGATTGGATATAAAACTTTTATCAGACAGGGTTTTCAAGAATGCAATAATCGATTGTTTTTCCTGACTGTTCATGGCAATTCCCGTATGGCCATTCTGCTTCAGCTGAGGATCAAGATTGGGATGATCTTCCACCTGATCCGAATAGAAATTGAGCACGGCATCTAATGTGTAAAACCTTCCGTCATGCATATAAGGTGCTGTATATTCCACGTTTCTCAAACTTGGAACACGGAATTTCATCCAGTCAACCTGATTAAGAGTCACTCTGTAACGACCGGCATCTTTAAATTCAGTATTATAATACATTCCTGTATTTCGGAAGCTCTCATCTGTAAATAATTCTCCGGTATGGCAGGAAGCACATTTTTGCCCAAACAGCGCCATTCCCTGAGATTCTATTGAAGTAAGCTGCTCTTTTCCCTGTCTGAATCTGTCATATTTTGAATCTGCAGAAATTAAAGAAGCCATAAACTGTGATAACGCTTTTAATATTCGTTCTCCGGTAATGGTTTCGTCTCCATATGCTTCTCTGAAAAGTTTTTTATATTTCTGATCATCTTTTATTTTAGAAATAGCTTCCGGTATGGAGCTGTCCATTTCATTCACGTCCGTAATCGGGCTGATAGGCTGCTCGTTGAGATTATGAATGACTCCATCCCACATGTATCTTTTCAAAAAGGCCATATTCTGAATGGGTGGTGCATTCCTGATTCCTATTCTGTCATCCACGCCATGGCTTACAGTATGCCCATGATGGGTGAATGCATTTTCCTGAATATGACAAAACCCGCATGAGATGGTATTATTTCTGGAAAGTCTTCCTTCATAGAATAACTTTCGTCCCAGCTCTACTCCATTTTTGGTTACCGGATTGGTTGATTGATCAAAAGTCATTTCAGGAAAATAGGAAGGAGCCTGCAGGTTATATGCTTCATCTTTTTCCAGGGGCTGGATCACCTCATCAGAACAGGAAATACAACTCAGAAAAAAGACAAGAAATACCAATATTGTTTTTAGAAAAATATTAATCATTGTGGACATGGTCTACTTTAAACATTTTCGTCAGATTATTGGTAACATCTACCAGATGCTGGTTTGAGCCCATCAGCATATCATTGGCTGTTGTAAGCGCAAGGGCTTTATCTCCGCTCAAATACTGATTCAGATCGGCAAGAATATGAATAGAAGGACGAATCTGTCCTGTCACCCTTGCTGTTGTCGGGAGATTCAGTGTGATTTCACGATAAAGATCAGGTGTATTATTCGCAGTGGTATTCCCCATATTTCCGGTATGGTTCATAAATTCCTTAGAAGGAGCATCTGTACCATATTTCCCTTCCAGTTTTACAAAGACATACCCGGCAGCCCATGACCACGACATTCCTTTCTGCTTGGCTTTTGTCCAGAATTCAGCTTGTCCGTCCTGCCCCAGTAAGTAGGCTTTCTGGCTGATTCCCAATCCAAATTTTATTTTTTTGTAATTATTTTTTGGAATATCCTCCAGATTAAGGTAAATGACTCCGGCTACTGCATCTGCCTGATCGATAATAAAAGCTCCTTTATCAGGGTTGTTTTCATTGTATTTAAATTCATTTCCGTTCTCGTCTGTGAGTGTAATATTACTGATGACATATTTTAAAGCAGAAAAATTATGTTTTTGTCCCTGAGAAGAAGTCTGGGTCGTTTGATTCAAAACAATATCTCCTACGTTATTAAATCCGTTTTCAAATTTGATCTGAAGTTTTCCGGGGGTGGTATCCTGCGGATCATCGTTATCTCTGCTGCTTTCGCAGGATACAAAAGAGAATAAAGTAAAGGCAATAAAGAGTAGGGATAAAAATTTATATATTTTCATTGTTGATTTTTTAAGTTGAATACTGTTTTTGAATGTGTTATTTCGAATGTGAAACATTCTTTTTTACCAAAAAAGGCACAAAAGCTTTTACACTTAAGTTATTCAAGTGAAGAAATTTACGTGTAAGAAGCACCCTTAAGCTTTTGCCTGTTAAGCAATTGTTTTAAAACTGCTGAAGTAATACAAGACGCTTCTGTGACTTTTGTGGTTGAATAATGATATGGATAACTTAAAAAACCGGTGGTTTGAAAATATGGGTAAGAAACAGAAAAGAATACGCTGTTTCGTAGATAAAGTGACCATTGAAAAAAGGAAGTTTTTCCGTGGTCATAATCTCTGTAGTTTCGGGCAGAATATAGGTATCAAGGATTTTCTGGCCTGAGCTTTTGAGTTTCTGAAAAGGGGAAGATTCTGAATCATTGGTTTTGGCCAATTCTTTACTCAGGTAACATTTTCCGTTGCAGTGAATCTCTGGTCTGTTTTTATTGATACAGAGTACTTTGGCTATATACTCATAATTTACAGCATACTCTACCAATGGTACCAAAGGTCTTAGCACCATATAAAAAGTAAAAAGTATGCTGTAAAATAATTTCATCAGACTATTTCTTGCTTATAGCTTCGTCATATCTTCTGCTGATTTCCTTCCAGTTGGTAACATTCCAGATAGCGGTAAGATAATCGGCTCTTTTATTCTGATATTTTAAATAATAAGCATGCTCCCAAACATCAATCCCGAAAATAGGAGTTCCTTTCTCTTCTACAACATCCATCAAAGGATTGTCCTGGTTAGGAGTAGAGGAAACAAACAATTTCCCGTCTTTTCCTACAGAAAGCCATGCCCATCCTGAACCGAAACGGTCTGCACCTGCTTTGCTCATTTTTTCTTTGAAAGCATCAAGGCTTCCGAAAGCTTCAGTGATTGCTTTTGCTAATTTTGCTGAAGGCTGTGTATTCTTCTGAGGAGTAAGAACAGTCCAGAACAGCTCATGGTTGTAATGTCCTCCGGCATTATTTCTTACTGCAGCAGGCATTTTTGAAGCATTGGAAAGAATCTGAAACAAAGTTTCTTTTTCCTGTGGTGTTCCGGCAATGGCTTTATTCAGGTTGGCAACATATGCTGCCGCATGTTTTGAATAATGAATCTCCATCGTTTGGGCATCAATATTCCCTTCCAAAGCATTATAAGCGTATGGCAGAGGGGTCTGCTTAAACTGAGCCAGTGCAAACTGAGCTGCGAAAACTGCACTTAAAGCAGCTATTTTCAAAATCTTCATAACGTTTTTGTTTATGGTTGAACAATGTTTTTTTGTTAAGATGGAGCTGCAGGATGAAAGTAATTAATTCATCACAGCACTTCATCGCCCGGAAGTACATACGGCTTCCCTATTTCAATAATTTTTTAATATCCTCGATCAGAATTTCTCTGTCAGGGTGATATTTCCCCGTCAGTTGGGGAGTTTTTCCTTCCGGATCTTCGTAATTTAATCCTGAATAATACAGAATCGGCATATTCTCTTTATTGTATCTGCAGCGGATATTTCCGTCCTGATCTACCAGGGCAATCATTCCGCTGTGATTCAGGCTTTCTCCTTCATCTTCTTTGTCACCTACGTAGATATTAAATTTATCTGCAAGATCACCAATATAGGTACGGTCTCCTGTCAGGAAATGCCAGTTTGGAGATTTGGCCCCTATTCTTTTCGCATGTTCTTTCAAAGCTTCAGGAGTATCATTTTCCGGATCAATACTGATGGAGATAATTCCGAAGTTGGGATCATTGATCTGATTCTGGACAGCCTTCATATTGGTGTTCATTACAGGGCATATCGTGGGACATTTGCTAAAGAAAAATTCTACCAGATATACCTTTCCCAACATGTCTTTATTGGTGATTTTTTTACTGTTCTGATCAGTCAGTTCAAAATCGGGAACTTTCATTACGGTATAAAGGTTCTTTTTGAAGTACCCCATTCCTATCCCTATTCCTACGAAAAGCAGTGCAATAACCGCAATGGGTACGATGACTTTACTTTTATTGTTGGTTTTATTATTTTTGGGCATATTTCTCAGGGGTTTTTTTGAATTCATTTTTGCAGGATATACTGCAAAAACCATACGTTTTATTTTTGTATACAGCGGTATCTTTAATAGATCCTGCAGTTTTCATATGGCAGATAGGATCTTCTTCATTCACTGTCTGTACATTTTCCACGTTCTTTCCGGAAGAGTCCATGTGGCTTGCATGCTTTACTTCAGGCGTTTCTTTGGCACACGACAGTAATGATATTGACAGAAGAACAGTCAAAATAATAGGAGATTTCATTTTAATGTTAAATTGAAATTAATAGTGTTAAATAAAATTGGAACACAAAGCATACCTTTAAAACTCGTGAGACGATAAGACCCAGTTTTAATGTACACAGAGTATTTAATGGATTTTCACTGAAAGCTGACACTTCCTGCTCATAAACTAAAAATATAGTTTACAATAGAAATTAAGTTAACGGAGGATGAAATATTCTTGTAAAGAATTCTGAAGAGTGAGAATTAAAGTAGCTTGAATCCGGAACTTCAGTATGTAATCCGGAATTTGGCTGTGCTGAAAAGGAAAGAATATCATGAGAAATAAAGACATCCAATCCGGCAATCTTTATTGTTGTAGAGGTGTTGGACTGTTTTTCTGTTTTGGCCAGTTCTTTTTCCACATAGCATTTCCCCTTACAGGTAGATTGTGGTACATTTCTGTTCTCACAAAGGTTTTTCACAATGTAATCATAGTTCACAGCATAATTTACCAATGGCAAAACAGGGCGTATTGCAACGGTAAAAATGATGAATATGGAAATGAATAACCTCAACGTTTTATTTCTCTGTTACAAATATACTACTTCAAAACTGTTTTAAAGTGAATTTATGATGAATGTCATTATGCTTATCTACTGTTACCTACAAAAATCACAAAACTGTGCCTGTCACCTGTATAATATTATTCCGAACTTTGAGTAAGACTTTAGATCTAAATAAAAATTTAGTTCTTTATATACAATTTAATCTTGTTGATAAAAGCTTTGCTGATGTTTTTTGGCAGAGCTTTTTTTATATTTTTTGTTTTGTTGAAAATCGCAAAAACGCAAGTTTTTTTTTAATGCTTCCTGTTTTAAGGCGCGAGGATTTTATCTCTGATAAAATTTAAAACTAATAATAATGAAACTGCTCATTAGATTCCTGCGGAATGACAAACTAAGTGTATCATTTTTATACTAATTATAATTCTCAATCATAGTTTATACGAAAAGTAAAGGCAGTCTCTTTGTCACTCCGTACGAGTCTCAATAGCATAATATGGATTTCCATGGAATGGTTGGCATGATATATAATTTAAAACAAAAGCTCCACTGAAATTCAACAGAGCTTTTATTGAATATAATTGAGTTGTGTTTATTATTTGCTTCTTAAAATTTCATCCTTTGGATTCTCACAGCATTTAAAATAGCCAGCAATGCTACTCCTACATCAGCAAATACAGCTTCCCACATGGTTGCCAGACCTCCGGCTCCAAGAACCAGAACCACGGCCTTTACAGCAAACGCAAGGATGATATTCTGCCAAACGATCTTTTTCGTTTGTTTCCCGATATTGATGGCCATTGGTATCTTGCTGGGTTTATCATCCTGAATGACAACATCCGCTGTTTCAATAGTGGCGTCACTTCCTAAACCTCCCATCGCAATTCCTACGTCACTTAGCGCAACAACGGGAGCATCATTTACTCCGTCTCCTACGAAGGCTACGGTTTGTTTTTTGGCTTTGATTTCTTTAACCTTATTTACTTTATCTTCAGGCAGCAGATCTCCGAATGCATTGTCGATTCCCAGCTGATCTGCCACATATTTCACGACAGTACTTTTATCACCGCTCAGCATTGTGGCTTTTACATTCATTTTATGCAGATTGTCTACCGTTTCTTTGGCATCTTCTTTTATGCTGTCTGCAATAGTGATGTACCCTGCAAACTTTTTATCATAAGCCACTGCAATTACGGTATACACAATATTGGCGTGGTTGAGATCGTAACTGATACTGAATTTATCCATCAGTTTAAAGTTCCCTACCAGAAGTTCTTTTCCGTCAACCGTTGCTTTCAGTCCGTGCCCTGCAATCTCTTCTATATTTTCCAGTGGAATAGCGTGATTGATATCTCCCACATAGTTATGAATCGCTGTCGCTACCGGGTGGGTACTCTTGCTTTCGAGAGCATTGACCATCTGAAGGATTTCTTCTTTATTAAATTCAGGACTCATGCTTACTTCCTGTACTTTAAATACACCTTCCGTCATCGTTCCTGTTTTATCCATCACTACATTCTGAATCTCTGCAATGCTGTCCAGGAAATTACTTCCTTTGAATAAAATTCCGTTTCGGCTTGCGGCACCAATTCCTCCGAAATATCCCAGCGGAATAGAGATAACCAATGCACAAGGGCAAGAGATAACAAGGAATATCAATGCTCTGTACAACCAGTCTCTGAACTGGTAGTCACTTACAAAGAAATATGGCAGTAAACAGATTCCTATGGCAAGAAATACGACGATAGGTGTATATACCTTGGCAAATTTTCTGATGAACAGCTCTGTAGGGGCTTTCTGGGCTGTAGCATTTTGTACCAGTTCCAGAATCTTACTTAGTTTACTGTCTTCATAGGCAGTAGTTACTTTTACCAAAGCAATACTGTTCATGTTGATCATGCCCGCAAGAACAACTTCACCTTTATTTTTGGTATCAGGTTTACTTTCTCCGGTTAAAGCTGCAGTATTGAATGAAGCAGAATCTGATACCAGTTCACCATCCAGTGCCAGTTTTTCACCGGGCTTCAACTGAATAACATTTCCAATTTTAGTTTCTTTAGCTTTTATCGTTTTAGGCTGATTATTTTCGATAACCGTTACCTCATCAGGGCGCTGATCCAGTAAAGCTTTTATATTTCCTTTGGCTCTGGTCACCGCCATAGACTGAAATACCTCTCCTACTGCATAAAACAGCATTACGGCTACTCCTTCAGGATATTCTCCGATAGCAAAAGCTCCGATAGTGGCGATACTCATCAAGAAGAATTCTGAAAATACATCTCCCCTGATGATACTTTTATAAGCATCTTTCAATACCGGAAATCCTACAGGAATGTAGGCGGCCAGGAACCATACCAGACGGACCCAGCCTGTAAACCATGCGGGTTTTATATAGTTATCCAAAGCGATTCCCAATAACAAGATGATAAAGGATATAATGGCGGGAAGAAACATCTGAAAGACGGTCTGATCTCCAGAGTCATGAGAATGATCATGGCCGTCATGGTCATGTCCGTCTCCTTCCTGATGATCATGTTTGTGCCCTTTTGTATCTGGTTTTTCCGGGGTTGTACTACAGCATTTTTCCATAACTGATATTTTTATACAAAT
>JASLCD010000466.1 GCA_030146295.1 Chryseobacterium sp. | reverse complement strand
GTAAATTTATCAAAAATTCGAGAAATCAAAATATGAAAAAAGCGTTAATAATAGTCGATGTACAGAATGATTTTTGTGAAGGCGGAGCCCTTGCAGTGCCTGGGTCCAACGAAATTATCCCGTACATCAATCTTCTAATGGAGGAAAATGCGTATGATCAAGTGGTTCTGACACAGGACTGGCATCCTGCAGGTCACAAAAGTTTTGCAAGCAGTAATGGCAGAAAGGTTGGAGAAAGTATTATTTTAAATGGTGTTCCACAGTTTATGTGGCCGGATCACTGTGTACAGGGAACTTTCGGGGCAGAATTCCACAAAGATCTGAACAGAGACAAAGTAACTCACATTGTACAAAAGGGTAAAAATATTGAGATAGACAGCTATAGCGGCTTCCAGGATAATAACCATTTTATGAAAACCGGACTGGATGACTTCTTAAAATATCACGATATTCAATTGGTAGAAATCGTAGGATTGGCGTTAGACTACTGTGTGAAATTTACGGCTCAGGATGCTGTAGCCAACGGATATGTAACATGCCTTCATTTCAACGGAACACGTGCTGTCAATGTAAAACCGGACAACGCCAGAGATGCCATCTACGAGATGATTGAAAAAGGAGTGACTGTTTTGGGATAGTTATTTTTAATGATGAATTATAAATGATGAGTTATGAATTTTGGAATTCACAGCTTAGTACAATAAAAAAGCGCAGAAACTAATTCTGCGCTTTTTGTTTTTATCCTAAAGATACTTTTTGAAAGAATGGAGTAAGTTAGAAATATGAATAGGTCATTCATCAATTATAACTCATCATTCATCATTATTTTAAAGCATTTTAAGGTTATTTACTTCCAGTTCTGTAAGGATTCTCCAGTGTCCTCTCTTGATATTCTTCTTCGTTAATCCTGCAAACATTACTCTGTCTAGCGCTTCCACCTCGTACCCTAATCTTTGGAATATTCTTCTGATAACGCGGTTCCATCCAATATGAATCTCGATTCCGATCTCATTTTTTGGTTTTCCTTCAATGTACGAAATCTGGTCAACAACTGCTACTCCTTCATCAAGACGGATTCCTTCTGCGATAAGACGTAGATCTTCACCTGTAAGCTTTTTATCTAACGTTACATGATAGATCTTTTTAGCATCAAAAGATGGATGCGTCAGTTTCTTAGTCATGTGTCCGTCATTGGTCAGTAAGATAACTCCTGTTGTAGAACGATCCAGTCTTCCAACTGGGAAAAGTCTGTAAGGAGAAGCATTTGCTACAAGATCCATTACAGTTTTTCTTGCTTTATCGTCTTTTGTAGTAGAAATATAACCTTTTGGCTTATTCAAAAGTACATATACAGGTTTTTCAGGAGTAATGCTTTGTCCGTCAAAAACTACTCTGTCCGTTTTCTGTACCTGATAGCCCATTTCATTGACTACTTTTCCGTTGACTTCTACCAAACCCTGAGTAATAAGCTCATCAGCTTCTCTCCTACTGCAGATTCCTGAATTGGCAATATACTTATTAAGACGGATGGTGTCTTTATGGACATCTTTGTCGATTTTATTTAACCTTCTTTTTTGTACAAAAGATTTTGCTCTGTCTTCTCTTTCCTCTCCATTAGAGGGTCTTCTGCCATATTTCAGACTACCTCTTTCATATTTATCTCTTGTATCAAAGCTATTTCCCCCTCTTTTTGGTTTTCCGAAAGATTTTCTCTCATAACTCTCACTTTTATTCGTGATGTATGATTTTCTTTCAGATTTTGAACCCATTTCTTCGCCGGAACCTTCGGAGCTGTCTGTATTTCTCTTGAAAGGTTTCTTGTCAAATTTTGAATTGGTCCCTCTATGTTCCGGAGCTGTTCTGCCACCGTCTTTAGAAAAAGGTTTTTTAAAAGGTTTTGATCCTGAAGAATTTCCAGATCTGGAAGCACGAGAATCATCAGAACTTTTCTTAGTTGAAATTCTTGGTCTCTTTGATCTGTCTGAATTATTATTATCTCTGCTCATTCTAAAAATTTCTGCAAAGATAGTAATTTAGTTACGAGTTAAAAATTAAGAATCATAACTTTGCAATATAGTTTATATTTTAACTTTACAAATATTAGAAGATGATAACAATATTAAACGATAGTTTTTCTCAGCTTAACGCGTTTCTTCATGAAAAATCTTTCAGCAAAATTTTCATTCTGGTAGATGAAAACACGCATGAATACTGCCTTCCTATTCTTTTAGGAAATATGGAAACAGATCTTGGCTTTGAAATTTTGGAGATTGAAGCCGGAGAAGAAATGAAAAACATCCAGACCGCCAATCAGCTTTGGGAAATCCTTACGGAAATGCAGGCAGACAGAAAAGCACTGGTGATCAACCTTGGTGGCGGTGTAATAACCGATATGGGCGGATTTGTGGCATCTACTTATAAAAGAGGAATACAGTTTATCAATATCCCAACCACCCTTTTATCGATGTGTGATGCTTCCATAGGAGGAAAAACAGGTATTGATCTGATGCATTATAAAAATATGGTGGGAACTTTCGCTTTCCCGGAACAGATCTTTATTTTCCCGAAATTCTTAGAAACATTACCTTTTAAAGAACTGAGAAGCGGGTTCGCTGAAATGCTGAAGCACGGATTAATTGCTGATAAAAATCATTGGGATCAGCTGATTCGCGTTCGCAAGCTGGAGGTAGAAACAGTAATTCCCCATATCCAGGCTTCTATGAATATCAAGCAAAATGTTGTTGATCAGGATTTCCACGAGCAGAATATCAGAAAAACGTTGAACTTCGGACATACCATAGGCCATGCTGTGGAAAGTTTATGCTTACAGCAAGGAAACCCTATCCTTCACGGAGAAGCGGTGGCAATGGGGATGATTGCAGAGGCTCATCTGGCATATCTGGAGAACCTTATTGCTGAAGCAGATGCAAAAGCGATTATTGAAAATATCCAGAGATACTATCCTTACCTTGATATCAATGACTTTAAAGATGAAGATATTACTGCATTATTACTAAATGATAAAAAGAATACAGACAGTAAAATCAACTTTTCTCTGCTTTCCGGTATTGGCTCTTGTACTTATGACCATCAATGCAGCCAGGAAAACATTCTTGAATCGCTATCTTTTTATAGAAAATTGAATAATGCTTAACTATTTTTTGGAAAGACAAAACCGGTTTTGATGGTTGTTTTTGACAAAATTGTCAATTTAGACTTCTTCTAAACAAATGTTTATTTGAATTTGCAACCCATTATAAATCAATTACATATTTTAAAAATCACTTAAACACTAAGTGATTTTTTTATTGATTTTACTCATAAAAAATATTTTTGGCAAGCAATTTGAAAGATACTCTGCGTTCTACTGAAAATGTTGAACAAGTAGTAAAATTTAAAATTAAGAAAGAGTAAAATTAAAAAATTAAAGTTATGAAAAAGTTAATTTTAGGATTAGCGTTAACTGCAGGAACATTCGCATTCGCTCAACAGACAGGAAACACATCTTCTAATCCAGTAACATTTGGGGTAAAAGGAGGAATGAACGTATCTTCACTTTCAAAAGATAGTGGTCTTGACGATCAGAAATCTAAAATCGGGTTCAACGCAGGTGTATTTGCCAACATTCCATTAGCAGCATCATTCAGCGTTCAGCCGGAGGTTCAATATTCACAATATGGTAATAAATCAGATTATACTTTAGCAGGAACAAAATATTCAGCTTCTACTAAATTAGATTATATTACAGTACCTGTAATGTTTCAATATAACCTGATTCCTGACCTTTATGTGGAAGCAGGACCAGAATTCGGTTTCATGGTAAGTGCTAAAAACAAATTCAAAAATGAATCAAACGGACAGTCAAGTACCACAGATAACTACAAAGACAACTTAAATACTTTTAACTTTGGTATTGGTCTTGGTGCTGGGTACTACTTTACTCCGAACCTTGGACTTACCGCAAGATATGTTGCAGGTTTAACAGATGTAGCGAAAAACAGACCTAGTGGATCTG
Organism: Chryseobacterium sp.; assembly: GCA_030146295.1. GTDB lineage: Bacteria > Bacteroidota > Bacteroidia > Flavobacteriales > Weeksellaceae > Chryseobacterium. Next base: position 6,637 of record JASLCD010000466.1, on the reverse strand, counting down.
ATGCTACAAGAAACAACCTATTCCAGGTAGGTTTAGCTTATAAATTCAAATAAGCTTACACATTCACTAACAAATTTTATATTCAATATAAAAGATCAGATTAATTTTTTAATCTGATCTTTTTTTATGTTAAATTTTTACCGGATCGATAAAGGCCTAAACATAGATCCCAAAACGTTGATTTTTCCATCTGTTAAATAAACAATAAAGTCCCTATCCAAAGGGTTTCGCGGCATATTGTTTGTTGCTTGTCGGATGTTAAACAACTTAAAAATAAAACTAATCTATGAAAAAGATTTTTTTAGGCCTGGCACTTATCGCAGGTACTTTTGTTTTTGCTCAGAATACTTCAACTGATGCTACTCCTCCATCCACATCTTCTAAAATCAAATTCGGTTTGAAAGCAGGATTGAACGTTTCCAATCTTTCCAATATGGATATGAATTCAAAAACAGGATTCTATGGTGGTGTTTTTGTGAATATTCCTGTTGCTAAGGATTTCTCTGTTCAGCCGGAAGTATTATACAGTGCCGTGGGAGCTAAAGAGAAAGGAGGAAGTAATGCGAAACTTGAAATAGAATATATTTCCATACCCATAATGTTTCAATATAAAGTACTTCCAAATCTTTATGTAGAAGCAGGACCTCAATTCAGCTTCTTAATGGATGCGAGATTAAAGGACAGTGAAGGAAGTTTACTTCTTAAAGATGCAACCAGGGGCTTTGACTTTGGAATTGGATTGGGAGCAGGTTATAATATCACCAAAAACATCGGTGTGAATGTAAGATATACTGCAGGATTCTCTGACATTGTAAATAAAAGTCACAGATATCTGTATGGATACGACAGAACAGGATCTGTGAAGAATGGTGTGTTCCAGGTAGGAGTACATTACAAATTCTAAAGCATGATCAGCCTTTTAGTCAATTTTTATAATTAAAGTGGAGTCGGATTAATTTTAATCCGACTTTTTTTATACAAAATGAAAACTATTCTTCATAAAACATGATAAACAGTAGATTAAGAATATATTTCAACTTTGGCACGCCATTTGATTCTTAATGAAATGTTAAATAAAACTTAAAAACTATTAAAATAAAAAACTTATGAAAAAGATTCTTTTAGGCCTTGCCTTAGTAGCAGGTACTTTCACCTTCGCTCAGAAAACGTCAACTTCTACTGCTTCATCTTCACCTGTTAGATTTGGTGTAAAAGCAGGTCTTAATATCTCTACTATTTCTAACAGTGATTTAAATTCAAAAGCTGGATTTTATGGAGGTGTTTTTGCCAACATTCCAGTAGCACAAGACTTCTCTGTACAACCGGAAGTACTATACAGCGGTTTGGGAGGTAAAGCTAAGTCTAACAGCAGTGCAAAATTGAATATGGATTATATTGCAGTACCAGTAATGCTACAGTACAACCTTATTCCTAACTTATATGTAGAAGCTGGTCCTCAATTCGGTTTCCTTATCAGTGCTAAAGCAAAAAATAATAGTGCATCTGTAGATGTTAAAGACAATTTGAAAACTTTTGATTTCGGAATTGGTCTTGGAGCCGGATATTATTTCACACAAAATATTGGAGTGAATTTAAGATATACCGCAGGATTATCTGATGTTCCTAAAAATAATAATGGTGATGCTGCCAGAAACGGAGTATTCCAGATAGGTTTAGCATATAAATTCTAAGAAATCAGAGAAGCTTTTTAAAAGCCAGACTTTCTTATCAATACAAAGCCGGATTAAATTTAATCCGGCTTTTTTATTGTCCTGACCGTTTTTGGCAAGAAATTTGCGTACTGAATACTGATTGTACTCAATTCCGGAAATTTACAACTTACAGTTCCTGTTTTTACAATGAGTATGCATTGATTCAGTTGATTATTTAATTGAATATCAATCTGAAATCAAACTATTACCATAAACTTTTAACGAGAACTACATTGAGTTGGCTGACACTTAGGGTGCGTGCTGTAGAATACTGAAAAGTATTTTATTAATAATTAGATACATTTTGATTTCAATAGAAAAAGTCAGGTTTATTAGTTTAGGCCTGACTTTTTCGCTTATAGCATGATTTTTATCACCTCCCTCTTTTGTGGCAGATATTTTGCCACAATGAAGAAAAATTAAATTAAACCTATAAAATCATGAAAAAACTCTTTATAGTACTGACAGTCTCTGTCGGTCTTTTTGCAAATGCTCAGGAAAAAGCTCAGTCAAAATCTTCTTCTCCTGTTACTTTTGGTGTCAAAGCAGGTTTGAACGGATCTACGCTTACCAGAGGAGACGGGTATGAATATGATAACAATGAAAAGATAAAAGTAGGTTTTCATGCAGGGATATTCGCAAATATTCCGGTTTCTGAGAAATTCAGCATCCAGCCGGAACTTCTTTTTAACCAGCTGGGTTCAAAATCAGACTATAATTACAGAACAAGCTCAGGAAATTACAGAAAGACACAACACTATGATTATCGTACAACATTAAATTACCTTAGTCTTCCTGTAATGGTTCATTACAACATTCTTCCCCAACTTTATGTAGAAGCAGGTCCTGAATTCGGTTACCTGTTAGGAGGAAAAACAAAAGGAGATTTAACGACGATTGAGACTTCCGGAAATTCAATAACCGTTGATCATACAGATCATATTTCACAGAATATTTCAACGAGTCTTTTTAATCGTTTCAATGTGGGATTAGGTGTTGGTGCCGGATATTATTTTACTAAAAACTTTGGGGTGACTGCGAGATTTACTGCTGGTCTTACTGAGGTCTATAAATACAACGAAGGAGATAAAGTAAGAAATAATGCGCTTCAAATCGGAGTAGCTTATAAGTTTAAATAGAGATATTTATTATTTTCAAAAGCGATGCCGGACCTTTTTATGGTCCGGCATTTTTATTTCACGCTTTAAAACATCCCGCAAACATCATTATTTTAAAAAAAATGATTCCTGTTTTTTTATTTTCCAACATTTCAATTATCAACAATAAAGCTTTTTGGGTGTTCAACTCTTTTCATAAAAAATTCAGTTTATAATATATTTATTCATTAAAAAGGGATAAATGGTTGAAAAAAAGCTTTACAAAAACCGCTTGAAAACCCTTATAAACAGGCGTTTTTCAACTTTGGCAAGCAATTTGCAAAATAATTGGAGTCTGATTGAGAAATCATCCGACACACAAATAGTAAAATTAAAAAATAAAATTATGAAGAAGTTATTTTTAGGATTAGCATTAACTGCTGGTACGTTAGCTTTTGCTCAAGAGACAGAAACAAAAACAGTAAATGCATCACCACTAAAAAAAGATGTTCAACCAGTTAGATTCGGGATTAAAGCAGGGGGAAACTCAGCGTATTTCAGTCAGCAGAAATTTGGGATCAATACTCAACAATTAGGATTCCACGCAGGGGCATTCGTTAATATTCCAATTTCAAAACAATTCAGTTTCCAGCCGGAGGTATTATTCAACCAAATGGGGGCTAAAGATGTAATGTATTCTACAGAAACGGATAATGGAGTTACGAATGTAAAAACCAAAGTACAAAGCAGAGTACAGATGAACTACATTTCAGTTCCATTAATGGTTCAAATGAGACCTATAGACAAGTTTTATGTGGAAGCAGGGCCTGAATTCAGTTATTTCCTTAATGGGAAAAACAAATCGGAATCTAGTGTTGCAAGTACTACAGGAGGTGTTACTACAACTACTGCAAGTTCAAACTCTCAAGATATCGACAAAGATATGATCAACAAATTCAATGTTGGATTAGGTCTTGGTTTAGGATATGATATCACTTCCAATATCGGTATAAGTGCAAGATATGTAAACAGTTTGACCAAGATCGACAAGAGCAGACCTGCTGCTGAAAATAACAACAGAGTATTTCAGTTAGGCCTGAACTATAAATTTTAATCAAAAGAACCAATTTTTTAACCCTAAGTGCAGCCATCTGCACGCATAAAATAGCCGGAAGAATTTCTTCCGGCTATTTATATTGAGATCCGTCATTACGTTAAAAGTTATTCGAATATTCTCGGATCATCACTGATTACGCCGTCTATTCCCATATCTTTTAATTCCTTTAATCTTTCTTTTGTATTCACGGTCCATGGAATCACTTTCATGCCTAATGAATGGCACTCCTGTACCAGTTGGGAGGTAACAAGGGTATGATCAGGACTGTAAATAGTAGGAGTAAAACTTAGAAATTTCATATCTCCAGCCACTCCGCTCAGATGATCGGGATACATTCTGAATTTCTCAACAGGAATGCTTTTAAAATAAGCCTGCTGCTGAGCCCGTTTTTTATCATCTACTTTTTCTACCAGCAGCGCTGTCATGATTGTGGGATATTCTTTATGGATAATCTCAAGGGTTCTGGGATCAAATGACTGGATAATTACCCGATCCTGAATCTTTTTCTCAACAATAATTTTCATCATCAGATTCACAAATTCTTTGGGTTCGGGGTGGAATATATGATCAGAAAAAGGACGGGTTTTGGTTTCTATATTATAAAAAGGCAGTGGTCTTTTCAACTCACTGGCATAAGCTTCACATGCATCTATGACATCTGAAAAAAGAGGTTTCTGCACCTTCATTTTCTTTTGGTCAGGATAATGAGTCAGCTTTTTCAGACCTACATCAAATGTTTTAATTTTTGCATAAGGCATTTCATAAATTTTGTAATAAAACCCGGAGTCTTTTGGGATGTACGTCCCATCCGGCTTTGTAACCAACTCCGGAGAAAGAAAGGCATCATGGGAAAGAATCACCTTTTTGTCTTTTGTGACAGCCAGATCCATTTCCAGGGTCGTGACATTCATTTGTAAGGCATTCTTCATTGCCGGGATGGTATTTTCGGGGTAAAGAGACTTTCCTCCGCGGTGGGCCTGTTTATCAAAAGATTGTGAAGCGTAAAGCTGGGTAAATACAAGAAAAATACCCGTGAAAAATGCGTTTTTCATATCCTGAACTTTTAATCAGACAAAATTAAAACTCTATTATATATTGTATAATACAGGAATATTAAGCTTCTGCTACATTTATAAAGCAAAAAGAGCCAGGCTGCAGCCCGGCTCTTTTATTTTATAATTTCAGGAAAGCGATTAATTGAATAACTCAACCTCTTCTCCTTTTCCTACAGGATATTCTTCAGTAAAACATCCGAAGCAGTGATTTGCAGATCCTAAAATAGTTTTCAGGTTATCGATGCTTAAAAACTCTAAGGAATCTACTCCTAAATAATTTTTAAGCTCTTCTGTCGTCATATTGGCAGAGATCAGATCATCCTTAGACGGAGTATCAATTCCCAGATAACATGGCGCAATGATTGGCGGAGAAACGCTTCTGAAGTGGATTTCCTTTACTCCTGCATCTTTTAGAATTTTAACAAGTCTCTTGGATGTTGTTCCTCGAACGATAGAATCATCAATAATTACGACTCTCTTATCTTTCATTTCGGAGATGATCGGGTTCAGCTTAAGGTTCACTACCCTTTCTCTCATTTCCTGTGTAGGAACGATGAAACTTCTTCCGATATATCTGTTTTTGATCAAAACCGGACGGAAAGGGATTCCAGAAGCTTTTGAAAAACCTATGGCTGCAGGAACTCCGGAATCCGGAACTCCAATAACCAGGTCAGCTTCTACAGGAGCCTGTTCCCAGATTTTCTCCCCAGATTTTTCTCTGATCTCATATACATTGATGTTTTCTAAAGTAGAGTCAGGTCTTGCAAAGTATATGTATTCAAAAGAACAGATTCTCTGCTTTCCTTTTGCCTCATCCATCATATAAGAATGAAGTTTTCCAGGTTCGTTCTCATTCGTATAAATGATCTCACCAGGAAGGATATCACGAACGTATTGAGCTCCCACAGCATCCAATGCCACTGATTCTGAAGCTACAACATAAGATCTTTCGTCGATCGCTCCCAAAACCAATGGGCGGATTCCGTTGAAATCTCTGAATGCAAAGAATTTATTTCTTGTCATCCCCACTACCGAATAAGCTCCCTCAATCTTTTCCATCGTTGCCTTAATAGCTCCGCGCAGACCTAAATCAAGGTTTTTCTGGATCAGTCTCAGGATCACCTCAGAATCGGATGTAGCTCTGAAAACTACGCCTTCAGCTTCTAGTTCTTGTTTTAATTCTTTGGCATTGGTAAGGTTACCGTTATGTGCTATAGAAAGTATAATCTGGTCATATTCGTTTTTCGCGAAAAATGGCTGAAAATTATATTTCTTTTTATCTCCTGCAGTGGTATAACGGGTATGTCCAATTGCAGAATTTCCCATAAAAGTTTCAGGTTCCTGAATTTCTTTATAAACATCTAAAACCAGCCCTTCATCCTTCATATTAGTGATTTTTCCATCTTTTAAAACGGAGATACCACAAGCTTCCTGACCTCTGTGCTGTAATGCAAAAAGCCCGAACTGCGAAAGAGAGAAAGTATCCAGATCATTATCCGAATACAATCCGAAAATTCCACACTCTTCATTGGGAGCATCCAGTCTTTCCTCTTCCTGAGTTCTGAAAAGATTTCTTCCGTAAGTCTGGGTTTCAAACTGTTTTAAATATTCACTTTTATGAATGTCTAAACTTTTCATTTCTATTTTTTCTAATTG
>JASLCD010000038.1 GCA_030146295.1 Chryseobacterium sp. | reverse complement strand
AGTATTTTGGAAATGAACTTGTAAAAAAGTTCGAGGAAATGATGGAAAACAATGACGAATTCTACTTTGATACAGAAGAGTTGGAAGACATCATTGTTTATTATTTGGAGCTTGGTGATTTTAATTACGCAGATATGGCGGTTAATTATGGTCTAAAGCTTCACCCTAATTCGTTGGATATTAAGATCAAAAGACTTGAGATCCTTCTGGAGTGGGAAGACTATAATATGGCGAAAGAACTTATCAACGAGCTGAAAGGTGCTTCTATGGAGAACACAGACTTTTTGGTTTGTTACGCCAAATATTATTCGAGCTTAGGAAATCCCAGAAAATCCATTGAAATTTGTAAAAAAGCTTTGACATTAGAGGAAGAAGAAAACTTTCTCCACAACTTTATTGCGGATGAATATGTGAATCTCGGAGATCCTTTTAACGCTCTTAAACATTACAGAAAAGCACTGAAAGAAGATCCAACGGATGAATATTCGCTGGAAAACTGTATGGTGTGCTTCAGTGACCTGAATAAGAGTGAGGAGGCTATTGCCTTTCTTAATGAATATTTAGATGAATTCCCTTATTCTGAAACCGCCTGGTTTGAATATGGACAATTCTATTTCAACAGAAAAAATTATGATGAAGCCATAAGAGGCTACGATTATTTGTTGGCAATCAACTCAAACTCTGTAGGGGTATATGCTAATAAATCAGCGTGTTATGAGGCTATGGGACAATACCAGAAAGCCATCGATACTTATGAAGAAATGCTGGAGCTGGAATACACAAAAGCATTTACTTTTTATAAGATCGGATTATGCAATAAGGCATTAAAACAGCCTATTTTAGCTTTAAATGCATTCCAGAAATCATTGAGAGAAGACCCTCAGTTTTATCTTGCAATGATGGAGCAGTCCTATCTTTACGAAGAAATGGGCGGAATGTCTGAAGCACTGCATTATGCCAAAGAAGCCACTCAGCTGAATGAAAATAATCTTGACTACCAAAAAAGATTGGCATTTCTGTTCATTGATTCAGGGAAGTTTGAAGAAAGCCTTTCCTGTCTTAAAAAGCTGGTGGATGCAGAACCTACAAGATTCTATAACTGGTATGCCTATTCAGAAGTTTTAATGTTGGTAGGAGAATACGAAGATGCGGTAACTGTTTTGAACAGTGCTATAAAAAAACATCACAGAGCGGAGCTGTTTTATCAGCTGAGCAATTGTTTTTTCAATCTGAAAGACCAGGATAAAGGAGCAGAATCACTTCAGAAAGCATTAGACCTTGATCCGTCTTTAGTTAAGGATATGCAGAAAAAATATCCTTTCATTAAAGATGAAGTGAAAAAGGTAAAAGCTACGAAAGTGAAGAAAAAGAACTAGATTGATCTAAGAATAATAAAAAAACCTGCAGAAATGCAGGTTTTTTTTATTGATAGTTGTATTCGTAAATAAATTTATCGGGAGAACTTGTAGTAGGATTTCCATTGATATCCAGCGCTTGCCTGTCTTCTACAGACGGATAACCTGCGGTATTGAATGTAGTGGTATATTTATGAGAACTTGTTCCTGTTCCCGTTCCTCCGCCCACTGTGGTGTTGGTGAACTCTCCTTTATAAGTGCTTAGGCTGTTCTTTATATTCGAAAACAACATACTTACTCCATCACTGCTTTCATTCCCATTGAAGATGATCTTGTCAAACCCCTTTATATTTTTAAAAGGATAATTTTTATCCGTATAGGTGTAGGTCTCCTTTTCGGTGTAATTAACGGTGTTTCCATTGACAGTTCCCGTACCTGAACCCACATTGCTTACCATATTTCCATTGCTGTATGTAAAAATACTGTTGATGGTAGAAGAGCCTGCAGTCCCCGAATTTGTTTGTCTTTTTACGCTGATCTCGGTAGTACTCGTGTAGGTATAAGTGAATGTAACCGTATTTTGTACAGTTCCCGTAAGAGCGTATTCCTTCGTAACGGCAGAGGCCATACGGCCGTTAGAATATCCATATTCAACCGTGCTTTCAAGAACGTTGTTTTCATAATGTTTAATCCCGGTAATATATTCATCAGTATACGTGAATTCAATTCTTTGCCCATGATTGATGTTGTTCATCATGCTGATGATTTTAGTCCCGTTATAATTGATTTTCATGACAATGCCGTCCATAATCATTTTTGTAGGAAGAATTACGTTTTGAGTGGAAGGATCACTGTTATCAAAAGGCGCATCATCATCATGCGAAGAAGAACACGAAAGTGTTAATAAGGCTATTGAGCCACAAAGTAGAATTTTTTTCATAGTTATAAGTTAAATCAGTCAAATATAATTTAATTTATAATATGATTTTATTTTTTTGGATTTGTTCTTAAAAATAGAAGTCCGGCAATAATAATTCCAGCTCCTATAAACTGTAAATAACTAAGTTTTTCACCATCCAAGATTCCCCATATAATAGCAACAATGGGCATTACTAAAGTAACTGTTGAAGCAAAAAGAGGTGTGGAAACTTTCAGCAAGCGGTAATTCATCATCATCGCCAGTCCGGTTCCGAAAACAGATAAGAGACTCACAAACATAAGGCCCATTAGATTATCTTTCGAAAAACTGAATTCCGAAAAGAATCCGGTGCTGGTTAACGCAATAATGGAAGGAAAGAATAAGACAAATGAAAAAACAAAAGCAGACAAAACAGTGGAAGATACTTCCATAAGCTTTGATTTGACAGTCGTTGTACTCAGTGCATAGCATAAAGTAGCTAATAACAACAACAGGATTGGAATCATTTTCAATTCTCCGCTGTCACCACCTCCGAATGCGAGAATACAGACTCCGGTGAAGCTTATAAATGTTCCTATAATCTGTTTTCTGGTTGTTTCAAACTTCCAGACCAATGCCCCTACAATAATCACAAAAATAGGCATCATAGAGTTGATGATTCCCGCAATACTGCTGCTTACTTCTGTTTCCGCTATTGGAAAAAGGAACATCGGAATAAAATTTCCTGTAAAAGCAGCCAGAATCAACCATTTCAGATGTTTTTTGGGGAAAAGCTTATAATTGGAAATTGCAATCGGGAGTAAAATAATCCCGGCAATAAGAACCCTTAAAGACCCCACCTGAAATGGATTAAAATGCTCCAGAGATTTTTTGATCAAAATAAAGGATGATCCCCAGATGATACTCAGGATAACCAGAAGGACCCATTTTTCTTTATCCGCGTTCATTATTTTCGTGTAAGATTTTTAGAAATTCTTTTTTAGGAATCATTTTCGCACCCAGACTTTCAAGGTGCTCTGTATGGGACTGGCAGTCAATGAGTTCAATTTTGTTTTTATGAGTCTCTACAAAGTGGATAAATCCTGCTTTGGAAGCATTGCTCACTTTAGCAAACATACTTTCTCCACAAAAAACGTTTCCGATCTGCAATCCGTAAAAGCCGCCCACGAGTTCTTCATTCTGCCACACTTCAATACTTTTGGCCAGGCCATATTCATGAAGCTTGATAAAAGAATTCATCAGGTCATCAGAAAGCCATGTTCCGGATTGCCCTTTTCGGTTCGCCTTTTGACAGTTCCTGATCACTTCCCGGAAATTCTTATTTTCTGAAAAAGTAAAAACATTTCTGTTTAAGATCTTTCTCATTGATTTTGAAACTTTTATCTCTTCAGGGAACAGTACAAACCTTGGATCCGGACACCACCACAGGATTTCTTCTCCGGGATTGTACCAGGGGAAAATTCCAAGTTGATAAGCAAACCAGATACGCTCTACAGACAGGTCACCTCCAAAAGCAACCACTCCTTCATGACCATCATACAGCTCAGGGTCAGGAAATGAAATCTCGTTTTCGTCTAATCGAACCATGTTTAGAAAAAAAATCCCACTTCAAAAAGCAGGATTTATATTTGATCTTTATTCTTTAATTAAAAAGG
>JASLCD010000440.1 GCA_030146295.1 Chryseobacterium sp. | reverse complement strand
TTCTAGAGAAATATAAAGGAAATTTCAAGCTTATGAATTTAGATTTCAAAATTAAAAATTTACTTCTGATTTGCCTAATTTTTTTAGGAGTATTCAATCAATATTATTCTCAGACTCAAGTTCAACCGGATTTTAAAACCGGAGCAGACCAGCCTGAAATTTATTTACCACTTTTAAAAGATAAGACAATAGGGGTGGTCACCAATCAGACAGGTTTGATGAGCGACAGAACCCATTTGGTAGATTTTCTAGTGAAAAACGGGATCAGGATCAAGTCGATATTTGCCCCTGAACATGGCTTCAGAGGAGATGCCGATGCAGGGGCAAAAGTGAAAAATGGCGTAGATATAAAAACAGGAATCCCGATTGTATCTTTATACGGCAATAATAAAAAACCAAAGCCGGAGCAGCTGGCGGGAATTGATATTGTTATTTTTGATATCCAGGATGTTGGGGTGAGGTTCTATACCTATATTTCCACTCTGACTTATCTGATGGAAGCCGGGGCTGAAAACAACGTCGAGATAATGGTGTTAGACCGTCCCAATCCGCATGATGGGTATACTGACGGACCTGTATTGAAAAAAAAATGGGCCAGTTTTGTAGGAATGCATGAGGTTCCTGTAGTATACGGGCTTACAATAGGAGAGTATGGAAAAATGGTGAATGGAGAAAGATGGCTGAAAAACGGAGTTCAGGCAAAATATACGCTTATTCAGATGAAGAATTATCATAAAAAGCAACGTTATCCGATGCTTGATAAACCTTCTCCGAATTTACCTAATGATAAAGCCATCAATTTATATCCAAGTCTGTGCTTTTTTGAAGGAACTCAGGTTTCTGTAGGAAGAGGAACAGATCTTCCTTTCCAGATTTATGGTTCTCCATGGACAGAAAATCTCCCTTATCAGTTTACACCAAAGCCAAGTTATGGGGCTAAAGATCCTTTCCTGAACGGGAAATTATGTTATGGTGAAAATCTCTCCGAATATCCTAAAGATTTAAGAGAACTCAACCTTGAATGGGTGATCAAAGCTTATCAGAATTATAAAAACCCTCAGCAGGATTTCTTTCTGAAAAACTTGTGGTTTGATACCTTATCCGGAACTGATGATTTCAGAAAACAGATCATTAGTGGCAAATCAATTCAGGAAATTAAAAATTCCTGGAAAAAAGATCTGGAAAGCTTCGAAAAGATCAGAACCCGGTATGTGGTATATGAATATTAATTAATCAAAATTTTGGGGCGGATTTTTATCATTTTTGCCCTTATTTAGTATAAACAGCCCTACTGTTAACCCAACAACACCTGCAAAAGCAGTTAATAAAGCTCTTTGCAATTTATCAGGCAGATCGTTTCCGATATAATTCATTAAAAAAAGAATCACAAAAGTAATCGCTAAAATGATAATATGATTTTTTCCGAATAGCTTCATGGTATTATTTTAATTTATAGGAAAGCATTACTCCTCCTCTGTACGGAATAATTTCACCGCTTTTGTTAAAGTTTTCTGCAGAATCATATCGAAGCCCTGTTGAACGGTCATATCCTTTGTAAAAGCCCTGAGATGTTCCTACAGTAGCATAAATATCAAGATTTAGGCGGTCAGATAACTGAAACTGATATCCACCGGTGATACCCAGCATAATAGTAAGCCCTTTCTGATAAAGATTAGTGTTCAAAAGAACATCTCCATTATCTTTATAAAAATATCCGTCATGCCAATAACTCCATTTTTGGAGATTATAAGCTGCAAAACCAATATTTGCTCCTAAATACCAATTTTTAAAAGCTTCTTTAAAATAGTATCTTCCTTCTACAGAAAGAGAGTAGATTTGTAATTCGTGTCCTGCGAAAGATTTCCATGGTGAAATGAAAACATCTCCCTGAAGGGTGTATTTGGGACTTATCTGTTTTTCAACCCCCAGGTTTACAATTCCTACAGGTATAAATAAAGCATTCCCTTTTATGTATAAACTTTTATCCTGTCCTCCTTGTTCCTGCTCCTGAGCACTTACTGTGCCTGCTGACAGGAACGCTAAAATGCCTGCTGCTAATAATTTATATTTCATCCGGTATATAATGTTTATTTTATTTGCTTTAATAACTCATCTGCTAACTGAGAATCTTTATTGTCTTGAGCTGCCATATTTTTGGACATTTCAGCATAGTTTTTTGCTGTTTCTTTATTTCCGGTAAGGTAATAGAGTTTAGCAAGTATATAAGTGTTTTCTGAAGTTTCACCTCTCATGACAGATTTTTCTGCCCATTCAGTAGCTTTCTTTAATGAAGAGGGGGTTTTCACATGATCTACAAATATCCATGCAGCTCGTAAGAGTTCATTTGGATCAAATGTGTCAGAATTTTTATAATAATCTAAAGCAGCTTTTTCATATTCAGGATAATTATTGTTCTGCTCATAGTAGCTGAGTTTAGTCTGATTCAGTTTTTTAGCAGCAGCTTCTTTTCCTACCAATGGTTCGGCTGTTTTTAAAAAATAGTCATCATTGATCTTTTTATTTTTATCATCAATAGACTGTTCTACTATTTTTCCTAATTTCAGCTGAGCATCAAATTCGTTGTAGGTTTCTTCAGGAAGAAATTTAATGATTTCTGCTTTCCTGGATGCAAAAACAGTATAATTGGTATCTTCTGATGACTTTACAAAATAGAGAAGAAAGCCGATTTCATCTTTGGTAAGTTCTTCGGTTTTCTTTTTATTCTGAAAATATCTCTCGGAAGCTTTTTTAGCAAAGTTATAATCTGTATTGGCGTTCAGCTTCATAATGTTGATCAGGAATTCCGGGTCCTTATCACCACTTGCGAAACGGTCTTTCAGGGAGCCTTTTTTGTTTCCCGGTGAATTGATATCCTGGGCCATAGCCACAAACAGACTCTCTTCCATATAACCGGTATTTCTGGAAACAAGTTCGCCTTCACCATTCAGGAAAAGATAAGTGGGATAAGACCTCACTCCGAATTTAGCAGCGATGTCTCTGCCTTCTCCTTTTTCCATGTCAAATCTTGCATTGATGAAGTTGGTATTGTAATACTCACTGACAGCTTTCTGAGTGAAAACATTTTTCTCCATCATTTTACAGGGACCACACCATGATGCATAGGCATCTATAAAAACCAATTTCTTTTCCTTCTTGGCTTTGGCAATAATATCTTTGAAGGGGAGTTCCTGAAACTGGATCGTTTCCTGAGCTGAAATAGCAATGGCACAAAAAATAGATATCCCGGAGATGATCTTCTTCATTTTCAAATAAGATTTGTAGGCGAAGATAATTA
>JASLCD010000431.1 GCA_030146295.1 Chryseobacterium sp. | reverse complement strand
CAATTATTATTAAAAAATAAGAATCTGTTTTAGATATGTTGAAAAGAAATGATGAAAAAATAAACGGATTTCTATTTGTAATAGTACTTCCGCTTCTGCTGTTTGCCATGTCTTATTATGGATTTGAATCGTCCTATACAAGACTGAAAACATCGGAAACTACTCCCGACTTCTTATTTTCCTCGGTATACGCCTACAGGGTGATTCCCAATTACCTGAGTGTGCAGATGACAGATCTGATGTATTATCTCATCAATGGTCCTTTTTCTTTCTTTAAAGATTTTTTGTCAAAAAACGGTACCCCATTCTACCATGGGCTTTTCGTAATGAATAGTGTGTTCTTTATGGGATGCTCTTTGATCTTAAATGCAATATTTAAACTCAGGTCAACAGGTCTTTTGCTCAATCTTAATGCAAGAAGAATTATTCATCTTCTATCCGTTTTTTTTATCGTAATAACCCAGTATGCGCCAACAAATTGTGATACTATTGCACTTTTCTGCTATCTGACCGGTGTATTTTTAACTCTCAAATATTTAGATACCCATAAAAATATTTTCTTTTTTATTCTTATTGGGCTTATAGGACTCTCCACATTGGTAAGGGAAACTGCCTGCCTGAACATCGCTTTTTTCGCTGCTGTATTTTTTAATAGTAACGAATTGAAAAAAGGCAATTATCAGATCATCTGGAAAACCATACCTCTGGTTATTGCTTTTCTTGTTCCTTACCTGGGATTGAGAGTTCTGCTTGTGCAGGATGAAACTACCTTTGTAGAAGGCTTTTATATCAATAGAAATTTTTCAAGTCCCTTCAATCTTGCAGGCCTTGTATTTGCGGTAATTGTGATTTACTTTACATATAGGCTTTGTAATGATGAGGAAAACAGGAGCGTCTTTGGAAAATACTTTTTCTTTTCCATTCCTTATCTTATTATGATCACCTTAGTGGGGCTTTTTTGGGAGGTGAGACTTTTTCTGCCTTTAATTCTTACCGGGATTATTGCGGCATATCATCAGTTTAAAAAAACATCAGAGATTTAGCATGAGTTTACTACATCCATATTATATTATTGCCATCATCTATATGCTGTTCTTCAGTATTCAGGAGGTGTATGGAAAAAAGGTTGATAAAAAATGGTTTTGGTTCCTTGCTGTTTATTTCATTATTATTGTTGGGCTTAGAAATGATGTAGGTCCTGACTACGGAAGTTATAAAGGAATTTATATTTACTCTGATACCAAAAGTTATTACAGTATTTTTATGAAGATGCTCCATATGGAAGGCACAGAAAACCTGGATGTGGAGTGGTTGTATACACTGATTAACAAAATACTCCTCAATGTTTTTAATGCGCCTTTTTATATGCTGACCTTGGTCATTGCTATTTTCGCAATGATCTTTAAAGTAGAATATACGGAAGACAATACATTTTATCCATTTACCTTTACCCTTTTTATGTTTATTCCCAACTTTTTTATTGGAGAAAGCGGGCAGATCAGACAAAACCTGGGGACCTTTATCGTTTACTTTGCAATACGGTATATTAAAGAAAGGAAATTCTGGCATTACTTATTTTTCATATTCATAGGATCTGGTATCCATAGTGTCTGTTATTTATTCCTGCCTATGTATTGGCTTGCCCGTGTTCCACTCAACAAAACGGTGATGCTGATTATGATTATAGGCTCTGTATTTTTGTCTCCGTTTGAAATATACAGGAGTTTTGGCGGATTCTTGGATGGGATGGCATCCAATAGTACACTTGTAGAAGGTTTCAACGGATATATGGATGAAACAGTACAACGATTGAATGGTGGTATCGGAATTCCGGAGGTGATGATGGCGATCCTAACCTTCTTTCTTTTTGTTTTTGATAATAAGATGAGAGAGCTTTATCCCTATTATGAATACCATAGAAATTACGCTGTGATCGGGATTTGTCTGTATTTTATCTTTAGAAATAACCCGATCTTTTCATCGAGGCTTGCAGGAGCATTCATCGGGTTTTCGTATATCATTATTCCGAATGCCATGTATGTTGTTTCGGCGAGGACCAAAAACATGATTTACGCATTCATTATTTCACTCGTCGTCTTCAATTTTGTCGTCTTTTCAATCTTTAATAATATCAAGGCAGGACGATTTTCGATAGAACGTTATAGAAACCATATCCTTCCATAGTATTTTGGAAGTGAAAATATAAAGACAGCTTTTTAGCTGTCTTTTTTTATGGAAAGTAACCATTTGGATTTGTATTGTTTATAAGGGTTTAAATTATATTATTAATAACATAATTTAAATATTGTATTTTTATTCATA
Organism: Chryseobacterium sp.; assembly: GCA_030146295.1. GTDB lineage: Bacteria > Bacteroidota > Bacteroidia > Flavobacteriales > Weeksellaceae > Chryseobacterium. Next base: position 3,799 of record JASLCD010000431.1, on the reverse strand, counting down.
TAATATATTTAATTTTGTTAATATAGGCTTAAAAATTGTACTTCGCTAGTGACACTCAAATCCATAAGATATGAAAAGGTTAGTTGGAAAATTAGCAGCAGTTATCTGCTTGATATCGTTGGGGATATGTTTTAAAGGCAATATCAGAGGAAGTCTTCCCTCAATTGAGCATAATGTATTAATGACTCATAATATAGACTCACTCACCAGACCGGTGCGTGAATTGACAACATTGTTACTTCCGGATTGGAAAAAAGCACCCAACAGCTATATCTTCGATCCAGGTCAGAATAGTGAAGGGCTACTGGTTCCGGTAAAGAAAGCATATGCAATGTGGGAAGGAGGCGGCTATCTCAACGGGAGTGGTATTCCGGCGGGAGCTGTAACTGCAGATGTACTGTGGGAAGATGCCCATGGTCTGATAAAATCAGGTGTAAATTATGCCCTTGAAATAATAGGGACAGGGCAGGATGCTAAAATAAAAGTTCCCATTAATAAAACAAAAAAAGGAAATGCGGTTGTTGCCTTCAAGGTAAATGGAGAAATCTATTGGAGCTGGCATATCTGGGTAACTGACGATCCTACGAATGGAGCGGCCTATCAAAGTTTCAACAATATTAAAAGGATGAAATCAGATGGGACCACTGAAGTAATCCCGGCCACAGACTGGAAATGGATGGACAGGAATCTGGGCGCACTGACAAGTTCTATCACTGCGTCAGATTGGAACAGAAGTATAGGGCTTCTGTATCAATGGGGACGAAAAGATCCGATTCCGCCTTTGGTGACCAGAGGGAATGATTTTTATGAAGCCTCAGGATCTATAGGTAGAGTTCGGCATAGAGGAGCAAAAAATATGACTAATGCTGTAAGTATTGATGATCTTAGAAAGTTTGTTTTACTTTCAGGTGCAGAGGTTACCAATAACTTAAGGCTTTCTGTAAAGAATCCGCTGAGTCTTATCTATGTCAATAAAGAGGACAATTCTGGTCAGGCTTATTACAATAATAATGTCAATCTGCCTGTCAATTGGTTTGGAAAATCTACAACTTTGCCGGTTAACAGACTTTCAGAGCTTAATCTTTGGTCTGATAATGCACAAGGGAAAATAGAATCTGTTTACAATACTGATGACAAAGCAAAACCCTATAGGGATAAGTCTTCTTATGATCCTTGTCCCAATGGATGGCGCATACCTTCTATGCTGGTCGCGAATCTTGCTTCTGCATCCTATGTTGATGATATCAGAATAGACTTTTCACCTTTCGGAGTGAAAACCAATATGGCGAAAAATGTTTTTGAAACCAATAAATACCACATTATAAAACCTACTAATGCCGGAACTCCTGCATTTATGACAGGATTTAAGGTGTATCCTAATCTTGGTTTTGATCTTTCTGCAGTTGGAGGGTACAATATGGGAATCTTTCCGGGAAACGGGCAGCTTTTAAGAGGGGCTCATTTGGGACAGTATAGTGATCAGCATCATATCGCATTGTGGACGGCTACTATGGCCCGGCAGTTCGATGCTTCTCCGGCTGTTACCGTTAGAGGACTTTCTATGATTCCGGATAAAACCCAACCCGATATTCCGGATGCTAATTATCCCAATATCAAAGGGCGCTATTATTACTTTCCTATGTCCGTAATGTATACCTCGGATGCGAATGGTTGCAGATGTATAAAAGACCCCTTATATCTTGTTAATGATTATGATTTTCCTACAGAATATCTGCCGGCAGTCATAGAATATAAAGAAGGGATTGATAACCCCAATACCTACCAGATTGTTAAAAGCGGTACAACGGCTGTCATTGAAATTCCAGTAAGCAAGGCATTTTCAGTACAAAGTCAATTGCTGAACAATTCTGAGATATTAAATCCTTCCAATTTTAATAATTTAAAAGGGAATGTTCTCTGGACAACAAATGCCAGTCTTATCAATAAAATTTCAATTGTCAATCCGTCACCCTCTTCACTACAGGGCCTTGCTAATTCAAAAATAGCTGTAGAAATAGCCCCTGATCAGAGTGGGAATGCCGTAGTGACATTACATAACGGCAGTATATCGGCTCCGGTATATTGGAGCTGGCATATCTGGGTTACGGATTCTCCTGTACAATCTTATACGTATACAACAGAATCCCCGGAAGCCGTAGCCAACTATGTGAATTATGTAAATAAAGCGGATGTCATATTGCAGACCACTTTTATGGATCGGAATCTGGGCGCAGTAGATGCTTTTCCCAATGTCGCCAACCCTCTGGCACCCACCGCTGATGAACTCTTGAAAATACGAGCCTCTACAGGGTTACATTATCAATGGGGAAGAAAAGACCCTATTCCTGTTTTCCAAAATGCAGATAATAGAAGCTTCTACAATATTTCTTTAGGAACTGCTGGTGCAAATGGAATGGTTTCTTATGCTGTTCTTACTCCGTCTGATTATAACAATCTTTCGGGTAGCTATATCGTTCCTTATAATACCTATGCTGCAGCATCAAATGTACAGGGTACAGACAAGCCGGTAGATAAGATTTCCAAGATACTTTCTTATTCTGTTAAAAACCCTTTGGTATATATGATTCCGAGTACATTCGCTTCTTTTGACAGTGCAACACCCAATTATACCAACGGGACAGATTGGCTGGCAACAGAACCCAATTTAGCTCCTGACAGATGGGGCAGAGGAGGGAAGAAATCTCCTTTCGATCCTTGCCCGGATGGATGGCGAATTCCGGATCTGATGAATGTCGCTTTGGTTTCAGGAATTGATTTTGGGCAAACTCCCTGGTATAAGAAAGATAAAAATGTAGCCACATCATATAGTATTGCTACGGATTACTCAGGAATCAGGGTAAGAAATACCAGCAATGCTACAGTAGGATATATATTTAATAATCCAGTCTATCCTGTGGGAAACTATCCTGATTCAGGATCAAGAGGATTTCGGAGTGTGATTACCAATCAGACAGCGCAGGGAACATTCAATGTTCTTAATTTTCAGTATCCGGCAGTCTGGACAGGTGCTTTGGCGTCAAATTATCTGGGAAGGTCGGTGAACTTGCTTTTTGATGCAGCTTCTACCACCAACAGGATAATGGCTTTTCATGATAATAATGATCCGTATTTTGGTGCGGGATGCCGTTGTGTGAAAATAAAATATGATGCTAACGGTAATGAAGAAGGGCCGGCATCCAGAATCACAGTAATCCCTGATGGTCCTACATTGAGTACTGCTAATGTTGCGATAAAAGTAGCGGACAACAATATTTCTTTATATCCAAGTCCTGTTTTCAATGTCTTGTACATCAGGAGTAAGGAAAATAAAGAATATCATTTTCAGATTTTTAATACTTTGGGTCAGCTTGTAAAATCCGGACAGTTTATCAATAACCAAACAGATCTGTCATCTTTGAATTCAGGAGTATATTTGATAAGAATAAATAATTCAGAAGCAGTGTTTAAAATTATAAAGCAATAAAGTCTGAAAACAAAGATTTAAAAAGCAGAATAAGACCTCTTGTTCTGCTTTTTTATCTGTGATCATATACCTTACATCTATAATGGTTGATGAAAATTTCTATATCATAAAATATTGCAATCTGCATAACGGTCTAAAACCTACACTACAAAGGACTTGAATCTTTAGGAAATGGGTGCTGAAAAGGGGTATAAACCATCTTGATTGGTAAATTAAACCCGTTTTACAAAAAGTATATAATAAAAAAGCTTTACTTTTGCAAAAATTTTTAGTTAGAATGTCGAAAAATTTAGTAATCGTAGAGTCCCCGGCAAA
>JASLCD010000429.1 GCA_030146295.1 Chryseobacterium sp. | reverse complement strand
AAGTCTGAGTTTTTCCGAGTTGCATTGATGATAAAATTAGCTGACAAAGGTACGGAAATTTGAAGATGCCAACCTAGTCAATCCCATTATAATCTTTTAAAGACTTACTTTAATCTTTCATAAAGACTGTAAAACATGTACATTTGAAAAAAAACCAACATGAAAAAATACCTCTTCCTCCCTTTCATTTTGTCAGCAGTCTTTTTAAAAGCCCAGTTTATGGAGAAAACGGCTTTTAATATTTCCTACCGCTATACCGGAAGAAATGTTTTGCAGGCGGGATTAGAGTACAGATTCGGGAAGGAGTATGGCGGATCTATTATCGCAGGTCCTTCCCTACTTTACACCCGCGTGCATCAGACGGATAAACTCATACCGGAAGTGAATATAAACTTCATCCATTTCGGGCAAATGTTTGGAATATCAGCCAATCCTTATTCATTAGACCCCAGAATTGGCGTTACCTTATTTAATCTTATTTTTCTCAACACCGGATATGCTTTTCCCATTCACAGAGATAAATATTTTAAGGGAATCACCTTTGGGGTACAGTTTAATATTGCTCCAAAAGGATCCCGGTTTTATGATAATCTGAAGATCATGTAGCCGGCCAAAGGGAAGTTTCCACTGAAGTAAAATGGAATGAACTGTATAAAAAACGGGCAGAAGCCCGTTTCTATCGAATGTTATCGTTTAGAAATATATTCCATCAATTCACGCCTGCTGCTCTCAAAATCAAAAGCATCATTTACCAGAAAATAGTTGTTTTTATCTATACAGCTTCGGAACATAGATTTTGCTAATGCCAGTTTTTTATTATCAAAACTCATTGCTTTTACCAGATCTCTTATTTGTGCAGAAGTAAACATTGAAGTGCGCATCTGCTGATTGATCATGGCAATTTTTCCGTCATCAAACTTCTCATTCCTCATCAGCATATCAAAAAACTGACGGAAAGAATTATTATCCATTACATTACCGTGATTATATCCATCTCCGGATTGATTTCCGTAAGGATTGTTCCATACATCATTCCAGTCATTGAAACCATATTGGCCCTGTACGGGATAAGAATCCAAAAGATATAGGCCTTCATTGGTAAAAAAATCCAATACCATCCTGTTGTTGTTACGAAGCATCAGAGTGGTTCTGTAAATCAGAAAGCCATTTTCGTAAATTGAAACAGGCATTCTCCCTGACGACAAATCGAAGAACCTGTATTTTCCGGAACCGTTAGCTATCATCTGGTCTCCAACCTCAACGGTAAAAAAACCTTGTTCGGGAATTCTCAGAAAAACTTCTGCGTACCCATAATTTCTGTTCCATTGATAGTTGGGATTTTTGATTCTGTTTCCCTGAGGAACCGAATTATTTCCGGGTCTTGGCTGATCAAAGGTTCTGTTTCTTTCATTTAAGCTTTTGGGAGCTCTCATTTCTGTGGCAGAAGCTTCATTTTTTAATAATTCTCCTGCTTTTCCTGCTTCCTGTGCAAAAGAGCTGATCTCCATTAAAAGCATCCAACTGATAAAAATTTTTTTCATACATGAAATTTTCAAAATCAATCTCCATTTTCATGCCAAAATCCACGTAAAAAGGCTGTCTCAAAAAGAGACAGCCTTTTATGTTTACTATTTTAAATGATTAAATCTTTTAATCAATCATTACATATGGATTGGTCTTTTCCCTGTAGCATCCAATGCAGCTTCTTTAATAGCTTCTGCATAGGTTGGGTGAGCGTGAGAACTTCTTGCAATGTCTTCAGCACTTGCACGGAATTCCATAGCAATAACTCCTTCCGCAATAAGGTCAGCTGCTCTGGCTCCGATAATGTGCATTCCTAACACTTCATCCGTTTTTTCGTCTGCAATAATCTTAACCAAACCATCGATATCACCACTTGCACGGCTTCTACCTAATGCTCTCATTGGGAAAGAACCAACTTTGTAAGCTACTCCTTCTTCTTTCAGCTGCTCTTCAGTTTTACCAACTCCTGCAACTTCCGGCCATGTGTACACAACACCAGGAATCAGGTTGTAGTTGATATGAGGCTTTTGTCCTGCTAATGTTTCAGCAACAAAAACACCTTCTTCTTCAGCTTTGTGAGCAAGCATTGCACCTTTGATAACATCACCAATTGCATAAATATTAGCTACGTTAGTCTGTAGGTGGTCGTTTACTTTTACTCTTCCTCTTTCGTCAAGTTCTACCCCTGCTTTTTCAAGTCCAAGACCGTCTGTATAAGGTTTTCTTCCTACAGAAACCAGGCAGTAATCTCCTTCTACTACTACTTCTTCTCCTTTTTTATCTTTAGCTGTGATCTTCACAGTATCTCCGTTTCTTTCAACGGCAGAAACCGCAGTAGACAGCATAAACTTCATTCCTTGTTTTTTAAGAACTTTAGTCAATTCTTTGCTTAAAGCTCCATCCATTCCGGGGATAATTTTATCCATAAATTCTACAACAGTTACCTGAGCTCCTAATCTTAGGTATACGGAACCTAATTCAAGACCGATAACTCCTCCTCCGATTACCACTAAGTGTTTAGGAATTTCTTTAAGGTTTAAAGCTTCCGTAGAAGTAATCACTCTTTCTTTGTCTAAAGAGATGAAAGGCAATGCAGATGGTTTAGAACCTGTTGCAATGATTGTATATTTAGATTCGATGGTTTCAGAAGAACCGTCGTTTTTTGTCACTTTAATCTGAGTAGCAGATTCGAAGCTTCCTACTCCTTCAAAAACAGTAATCTTGTTTTTGTTCATCAGATAGCTGATTCCATCAGTGTTTTGTTTGATCACTTCGTTTTTACGCTCGATCATTCTTGCGATATCTGCCTGAGGCTCATTGATGATAATTCCGTGACCTGCAAAATTGTGTTTTGCATTTTCGAAATGTTCAGAGCTGTCAAGAAGCGCTTTTGACGGAATACATCCAACGTTAAGACAAGTTCCGCCTAAAGTTGAATATTTTTCAATAATTG
>JASLCD010000412.1 GCA_030146295.1 Chryseobacterium sp. | reverse complement strand
TTTTGTTGAATTGTAAATAAAAAAGAATGAAAAGATTACTATTGTTTGCTATGGTGTGCGCAAGCATATCATTTGTTTCTGCTCAAAAGAAATTTGATAAGGTTTCAAAAGTGACTTCATCAGAGATCAGATGGTGGGGATATAAAGTGGTAAAAACCGAAGCATCTTCCCACTCAGGAACAGTAAAGCTAAAGAGCGGAAAATTCAACTTTGACCACACAGTTCTTGTAGATGGAGAATTTGTGATAGATATGAGAAGTATGATGGCAGGAGATGTTTCTGACGAGGATCAAATCAAGCTTACTAATGATCTGAAAAGCACAAACTTCTTTGAAGTAAAAAAATTCCCTATTGCAAAATTCCATTTGACTAAAATTATTCCTTTAGCAAACAGTGAATACAATTCTACAGTGTATGGTGACCTTACCCTTAAAGGTGTGAGAAAAACAATTTCTTTCCCTGCGAATGTATACGTTACTCAGTTCACTACATCTATTGAATCTGCGAAGTTTTCTCTGAACAGAAGAGACTTTAAAGTATTCTACCAGTCTTCATTGAAAGACTATTTCATTAAGAACGAAATGGATATCCAATTCAAAGTTTCTACAGAAATGCTGGATAACGAGAATAGAACTCCAAAGAAGAAAAAATAAGATTGAATACTTGATTAATATAAAAATGAGCAGCCCATCAGAGTTGCTCATTTTTTATGCCTTTGTGAGACCAAAGATTTGCAGGAACCATTCCCTGTTTCCCTGTATTTTTTATAAATTCGTGGTATGAAAATTTATATCGTCAGCGGTCTGGGAGCAGACTTTAAAGTCCTTGAAAGAATAGAGTTTCCCGAACACTATGAATTGATTTTTATAGACTGGCTCATCCCTGAAAAAAATGAACCTTTTGATTCTTATGTTAAACGAATGGCAGAAAAAGTGGATGATTCCGAGCCGTTCTGTCTGTTAGGATACTCTTTCGGAGGAATCATTGTACAGGAAATCAATTTATTGAAACCTGCGCAGAAGGTAGTGATTCTGGGAAGCATAAAATCTGATAAAGAAAAATCCAAATTTATCAAGACAGGTGAGGTTACCAAAATCCCTAGAATACTTCCGGTAGGTCTGTTCAATGATAAAGCGGCCAATGTGTATGTGGTGATCCGAAAGCTTTTTGATCCTAAAAACCCTAAACTTCTGCAATATTTTAAAGTAAGAGATCCTTATTATCTGAAATGGTCTGTAGAAAAAGTTTCTGAATGGAAGTTTGAAGAAAACCCTGATGTAATTCAGATTTTGGGTGATAAGGATATTGTTTTCCCAATCCGCTACTCCAATCCTGATTATGTAGTGAAAGGAGGGACCCATCTTTTTCCAGCTACTAAATCCAAAGAAGTTTCTAAAATACTGAAAGAAGTGTTTGGTGAAAAATAAAAATATTATTGATTAAATAGTTTTTTTTTAGGGGTGTTTGCTTAAAAAAGATGGTTTTTATAGAATTTATATTTAAATTTGATAGGGTTAAATATGAATTTTATGAAAATAGGATTAAAATGGATTGTCTCTTTCTCCATTATCACATGCGTTGCCATTGGTGGTTTATTCTGGAATCCGGCTGCAGATATTCCTGATACAGGAGAATTCTTAAGTGAAGATAAAATTGTAGGTGCTGATGTTGCCTGGATTTTGGCTGCTGCAGGCCTTGTCCTGTTGATGACGCCCGGACTGTCTTTCTTCTATGGAGGTATGGTGGGGAGAAAAAATGTGATTTCTACCATGTTACAGAGTTTTATCGCCTTAGGAGTTATTTCTATTGTTTGGGTAGTGGTAGGATTTTCTTTGTCTTTTGGTGAATCTTTGGGTGTAACCATTGCCGGAAAACATTATGGAATCATTGGAAACCCGCTCAGTTATCCCTTTTTTAGTGGGGTAGGAAATCTACCGCATAAAATGATGGCCCCAACCATTCCTTTCATTCTCTTTGCTCTGTTTCAAATGAAATTTGCGGTAATTACTCCCGCAATTATTACCGGATCTTTTGCCGAGAGGGTTCGGTTTATTTCCTATTTATTGTTCATCGTCCTTTTCAGTATTTGTATTTATACTCCGCTTTGTCATATGGTGTGGCATCCTGATGGTCTTTTGAACAAATATTTTGGGGTGAAAGACTTTGCAGGTGGTACCGTGGTACATATGAGTGCCGGATTTGCAGCTTTGGCAGGTGCCATGGTGGTAGGAAGCAGGAAGAATCCGCATCATGAACCCTCCAATATTCCTTATGTACTTCTGGGAACAGGAATGTTGTGGTTTGGATGGTTCGGGTTTAACGCAGGCTCTGCACTGAGTGCCTCTGCTTCTGCAGCTACAGCTTTCGGAACAACTACAATCGCTTCCGCTTCCGCTATGATGACCTGGATCTTTTTTGACAGGATCAATGGAAGAAGTGTTTCCGCTTTGGGCGCCTGCATTGGAGCTGTAGTAGGATTGGTGGCGATTACTCCGGGATGTGGTTTTGTGAGTATTCAGGAAAGTCTTTTTATCGGGTTTATTACTGCTGTCGTTTCTAATGTAATGGTCAACTGGAAAGCTTTAAAGAAAATAGATGATACATTGGACGTTTTTGCCTGTCATGGAGTAGGAGGAATTATGGGAATGATCCTTACCGCTATTTTTGCCCACGGTGAAAAAGCAAGTCTGCTGCATGGAGGAATTGACATTTTTCTTCATCATATGGCTGCCTTGATTTTGGTTTCTGCTTTTACTTTTTTAGGTTCATTAGTTTTGTATAAGCTGACAGATTCAATGATTACCTTAAGAGTTTCCGAAGAATCTGAAAATAAAGGACTTGATCTTTCACAGCACGAGGAGAGTTTCAGCTGATAAAAAGGGCATAAGTGCTGTCCTATGTCCTGAGTGATGGTAAAACCAAAAAATAGCTTATTGAATAGAATGAATCGTTTCAAAGATTTTATTTTTAGAATTTTCAAAGATTTCACCTCCAAATTCCTCATTGTCTAAGGAGTGAATAGTGACATTGTTAACGCCCATAATCCCGAAAATATGTTTCAGGTAAGTCGTTTGAAAATTAATGTGTCCATTCTTTTCATTTTCTCCATATCCGGTATCACCGCGGGTTGAGAGAATAAAGAGCTTTTTATTTTCAAGAAGACCTACGTAATCACCATCCGGCACTCCGGATCTGAATTTCCAGGTTTCATTAATCCGCATTACCTGGTCAATATAAGCTTTTAATCCGGATGGAATAGACCAGTTGTACATAGGAGTTCCGATGACATACACATCATGTTCTTTGAGTTCTTTGACGAGTTCATTACTCAGCTGCAAAGGTTTTTGGTTTTCCTCAGTCTTGTCTGAAGATCTTTTGAATGCGCCTGCAATCCAGGATTCATCAATGTTTGGAATAGTATCAGTTCCTGCTTCTCGGTAGGTAAAAGTATCAAGAGGATATTTCGTTGTCCAGTTTTCAACGAAAAGCTGGGTTAGTTTTCTGCTGTAAGATCTTTCGTTTCTTACACTGGCATTAATAATCAATATTTTCATTTGTTAAGAATTTATACCAGCAAAATTCCTGATTAATGAGTTCTGAAAAATTGATCTAGTTCAAGAGGATTTATTTTTTTTCCTGATTCTGCTGATGAACTCAGGAGTTACACCGAGATAGGACGCAATCAGATATTGAGGAACTCTGGAGGAAATATTGGGGTAAGTTTCCAGAAAATCATAATACTTTTGTTCCGCTTTGTACATGTGGTTGAATACCACTCTTTTTTCAAGGGTTCCAAGATAACCTTCAAGGATAATCCTGAAGTATTTTTCTAAAGATGGAATTTCCTTCAGCATTTTTTGAAAAGACTGATGGCTGATCTGCAAGAGCTTTGTTTTTTCTACAGCCTGTATATTATAAATGGAGGGTTTTTGTTTTGAAAAACTAGCAATATCTGTTGCCCACCAATAATCAATGGCTAAAAAGAGGATTTCTTCATTTCCATTGTCTTCATTGATGCAGAAAGCTTTTAAAACTCCCGAAATGATATAACTGTCATAACGGCAGATTTCCCCGTTTCGCAATAGAAAATCACCTTTTTCTAATGTTTTTTCCGTCCAGAAGCTTTTACATACTGTTATTTCTTCCGGAGTTAGTGGGACATGTTTCAGAATACTCTCAATTAATGTTTCCATTCAAAAAAATAATTAAAAAGAACAATATGACGATAGATCAGATTGAAATTCATATAACGGGCTAATCTACAAAAATACTTGTTTTACGGAGTGTCAAAACCAAATAAATCTGGGATTTTGCTATGCATATATTAGGATTTATCATGTATCTTTGTTTTTGAGGAAAATGACGAATCATTTATGGAATCAATATCGGTTTTTGAGATTATTAAAGTAGGGATAGGCCCATCCAGTTCGCATACAATGGGACCTTGGAATGCAGCAGCTGCATTTATCAGGATTATAAAAAGAGAAAGATCAATCGAAGAAGTGAAAGAGGTTTTTCTTGAATTCTTTGGCTCACTCGCAAAAACGGGGATAGGTCACGGAACTGATATTGCAGGAATGCTTGGCTTGAATGGAGAAGATTTTAAGACCATCAATACTTCAAAAATTGATGAGAAAATAGATTATATCAAAAGTACTCAAACCATTAATCTGGGTGGTGAGAAAATTATTCCATTTATTTACGGGCACCATTTGATTTTAAATATGAAAAAGAGCCTTGATTTTCACCCGAACGGAATGATCTTCAGAGCTGTTTTTGAAGACGGAACAGAACTTGTGCAGGATTTTTATTCTGTAGGAGGCGGTTTCATTGCCAGCCAGGAAAAAAATTCTATTCAAAAGCAGTGTGTACGTACTCTGTACCCATGTCATAAAGCTTCAGATATTGCAAAATATTGTGAAAAGCTAGGATTTGATAAAATGTCAGATTTGATTTTCATGAATGAAGAAAGCTGGAGAACTCAGGACGAAACAAGACAGGAAGCGCTTTACATCTGGCAGCAAATCAAAGAATGTATTTATAAAGGAGTAAACAAAGAAGGAATTCTTCCGGGAGGACTGAATGTTACCAGAAGAGCAGCAGGAATCAACAGAAAGCTTTTAGGAGATAAGATCTATAAAAATAAAGATGAATGGTTTCAGCAAGTCGTTGATGCCGAAGAGAACTTTACGAATATCAACAAATGGATTGCCTGTTTTGCACTGGCGGTAAATGAAGAAAATGCAAGCTTTGGAAGAATCATTACGGCGCCTACAAATGGAGCAAGTGGTGTAATTCCGGCGGTATTAATGTATGCCCAGGCGTTTACTCCATTTACCAATGAGGACGATATTGTAAGATTTTTATTGGTAGCGGGAGAAATCGGAACCCTATTCAAGAAAAATGCAACAATCTCTGCAGCGATGGGAGGATGCCAGGCAGAAATCGGAGTATCTTCTGCAATGGCCGCAGCAGGACTTACAGAAATTCTGGGAGGAAGTGTAGGACAGGTATTGATGGCTGCAGAAATTGCTATGGAACATCACCTTGGATTAACCTGCGATCCGATTAAAGGACTGGTACAGATTCCATGTATTGAAAGAAATACTATGGGAGCAATGAAAGCGATTACGGCAGCCAATATTGCATTGGAAAGTGATCCTACCAAAGCAAAGGTGACTTTAGATGAGGTGATTCTTACCATGTGGGAAACTGCTCAGTCTATGAGTGACCGTTTTAAGGAAACTTCCGAGGGCGGACTGGCAATTGCAGTCAATGTTCCGGAATGTTAAAAGAAAAAGCTCTGTTTTAAAATATAAAACCCTTAGACATTACTGACTAAGGGTTTCTTAATAAAATAAAAGTAAAAACCACTGGGCTTTTAGTATGGTATAAAGGAATTTTATCTTAAAATTCCTCGGATTCTGTTGGCATTGGTGATCAGTTCTTCAAGATATTCATAGTTTTCTTTTTCCAGAGCAGATTTGAATTTTCTAAGCTGGGTGATGTGTTCGTTCAGCACATCCAGTACATTTTCTTTATTTTGTTTAAAGATAGGAACCCACATTTCAGGATGCGATTTGGCAAGACGTACCGTACTTGAAAAACCTGAGCTGGCAAGCTGAAAAATCGTTTCTTCTTCACGTTCTTTTTCCAATACGGTATTGGCTAGGGCGTAAGACGTGATATGAGAGATATGTGAAATATAAGCGGTGTGGACATCGTGATCTTCTGCATTCATGTAAATCATGTGCATGTCAAGGGCATTAACTACTTGTTCAACAATGTTCAGTGCATCTTCTGCTGATTCTTCTTTGTTACAGATTACACCTGCCTTTCCAGAGAAACTTTCTGCAATAGCGGATTTCGGACCATTATTTTCTGTTCCCCACATCGGGTGAAACGCTACAAATCTTGAACGCTTAGGATGGTCTTTTACAGCATTTACAATTCCTGCTTTTGTAGAACCGGCATCCATTACCGTTTGCTGATCAGACACCAGGTCAAGAACAGAAGGCAATAGTTTTCTTGCTGCATCTACAGGAATAGCCAGAATAATCAGATCCGAATTTTTAATTCCATGCTCAAGATCTACTCCGGCATCAATAATCTTTAGATCTAATGCGTCACTGATATGCTGTGTATTGTTATCGATTCCGTAGATGAAACTGGCCAGGTTTTTCTCTCTTAATTTCAAAGCCATGGAACCTCCGATCAATCCTACTCCAATAATACTTATTTTCATCTTTTTAAATTTTTTAAAATAAAAAAACCTCGTCCCTAGGACGAGGTTTTAAATTATATTCATAAGAATCCCTATCCCAGAGCTGAGGTAAAAATTCTATAATAATATGTTCCGTTGTTAAAAATCACTTAGCAAAGGTAAAAATATTTTTTAAATGAAACGAAATTTCTTTTCTAAATTGTGTGTAGATGATATTGATAGTAGGTGAATTTTTTGCTTTGGCTTTTTTATTCATGCTATAGCAGGTTATTTATTTTAAATTTTTTGTAGTGGCATCATTATTTCCGGGATTGACAAAGTATATTGGATTTCCTGAAATAAAGTAATTGTCATCTGATTTTTCAATGTAAATAATTCCCATCTCATCAGAAGAATCATCGTATTTTATTTTAATTTTTTGATGATTAACTTTTTTAGCTTTTAATTTAGAATACTTATTTGTTGTTCCTTCTTCAGTAATATCAATAGAAATATCTTCAAGGGAATAATTTATTGTGATGTTAAAAATAGTTTTTGATTCGTCTCTATTTGATGCCTGAAAGTAATATTTTCCAATCCAAAAGTCAGTATTGTTTTTTGATATATTAGAAATGCTTTGAGTTGGTTTATTCTGTTCTTTTTCTACAGTTTTACCTTAGCATGAAAAGGATATAAATGGTAATGGGATTAAAAAGTTTTTCATCATTTGCTAGTTATATTTATATGATATAACTGATTTTACTTAATTGAATTAAGTTTTCGATATTCTCTATTTTGCTTGAAACTTCAGATATTGAGGTTTCTTTTTCCTTTCCTGAAAATGTAACAAGCATTAGTAAAAATGGCATTAAACAGTTTTTCATCATTTGTTTAAGTTACTTATTCAGATTTTATCCTGCTTTTATGAACATATCCTTTTTTACCTTCTTTAGAAACTGTCAACCACCAATCTCCGTTTTGGTCTAAAACCTCAACTTGTTCACCTGTGTTGATCTTTTGTAGGATTTGAGAAGAAGAGTTTTTCTCCTTCCTTAAATTGGTATAACCATCAGAATCTTGTATGTAGAAGGCTGTTTTATTTTTGCTTTTCTCTACTCTACATTTTTTTGCTCTTACATTTTCTTCAGGAATAGGTATTACTTTATCAGTCCATCCGGATTTCTGGATATCAATATTTTGGGGAACATCACAAATATATTTTACTGCGTCCTGAGAAATATCTGACATTGTTTTATAGATAATATTTTTAAGAAGCCATGTGTTATTATCCAAAATAATATTATATTCTTTTTCATAGTATCCACGATCAGGGAAGGATGTCTTTACAGTGAATCCTTTATTTCCAGAAATTGGAATGATATCATCAATAATATTACCTCCATCCTCAGAAAAGTTTCTTGTTTCCAATGCTAATGTATATTTACCTTGCTTATCCCCAAAAAAGATAAATAAATTTTCTCCTTGATAAGGTTTGTTACTTACAATTTTATCAGAGATGCCATCTTTGTTGACATCAAAAGTCTTTATGAAATAATCTTCATTGTTACCATAGGTTTCAAATGAGCCCCTTTTAGTTTCATTTGAAGTATCCGTGGATAATAATTCTTTTGCCAAGTTTTGTTTTTCAATTGTTAAGTTGGCTAATAATGTATCATCTGGTTTTGGATGAGGAGAATCAAATAAAAATGTTAAAACTGATTTTGCATCATTCTTTGATAAAGAGTTGATTAGATCATATTTGTTATTTCTTTTAATGTATTCTATTGACTTTATTTTAAAATAATTAACAGCATCAGCTTCCCATTTTCCATTTTTTGAAATTTCTATTATTGAATTTTCATATTTTTTATATTG
Source organism: Chryseobacterium sp. (assembly GCA_030146295.1). Lineage (GTDB taxonomy): Bacteria > Bacteroidota > Bacteroidia > Flavobacteriales > Weeksellaceae > Chryseobacterium. The sequence continues at coordinate 12,679 of JASLCD010000412.1, read as the reverse complement.
AGGTTTTTGAATTAAAGAAAACCAGTAATCAATATAAGAATTGGCATGTTTATAAAGAATCTCAGCAGAATCTTTTTCATCGTTCCAACCAAATGTATTTTTAAAGGTTTGAAAATCCTTTGGAAAATTTTCTAAGAACTCCTTTTCCTCTTTATTTGAAAATGACTGCTCAAGATTTGCAACATTAATGTTTTTATTTCCCTCTTGTGAAGGGCTTTTGCATGATATTAATATGGCTAGTATTAATAAGAGTAATTTATTCATATGCTTGAGTAATTATAATTTTAGCGTTTTTAATTCCTATTTCTTCCACATAGGTAAATATTTCTTTTAATTTATCTTTACTACCACCAACAAAATCTGTAGATCGGGTTGTTCCTGGTAATAAACATCCTTCAGTATCATCTGCTGTATTACCAGAATGGATTAAGATTGCTCTGTCCTTAGATACAACATCATTGAATAGCTTTAGCCCTTTTTTAATTTTTGTACCGGAATGCCATTCTAGATTGTATGTCCCAATAGGAACACGTTGCTCTTTTCCTGACTCTGTACTGTCGGGCCCTTTTTCTTCGAGGATAAAGCCTTTGATCTGAGTATTGTCAATACTGAATTCTCCAATTGTTGATTTCTTAGTTTGCCATTTTCTAACTAATCTTATTGTTACAGAACTAGACGATCCATTATTTACAGGTGGTGAGACTTGGGTTTTATTTACACATTTTTGTGGGTATTCAAATAAAGCTTTTAATGTAATTACATAGTTCCTCCTTTCTTGTAAACCATTTGCTCCTCCATTCACTAAGTAACTTATTAAATCTACTTTGTCATCATCAGCTATTAATCCCATATTTACCGTTCCATATTTCTTTTTTTTGCCATTATCTTCCCATGTAATTGTATCTTTAGGGTAGTCAGGTTTGTGAATCTGTACATAGGATGGTGCATCTGCTGGACCTTTCCATCTTGTGCCAATACTTAATATTTTTCCTTGTTTCCAATACCATCCAGCTGATTCACAGGCTATTGAGAGTATATCGGAAACCTTTTCGTAATTTGTAACTACATCAATTCCAGAATAATATTTATAGATTTTATAGTTGTTTTTCCAGGTCAATTGCATTAAACCTCTACCTTTATATTTTTCACCATCTCCTTTTGTTGTATTTCCACTTTTTATTGCATCTGGATGTTTACCTGGATCATACTTAATTCCATCGGCATATTCTTTTGCAGTTCGTAGACGATCAGTTTCATGATAAATTTGTGATAAGAAATGTAATTTTCTAAGGCAGGTATTGATACCATAACGATTGAAGATTGTATTTATTTGAGAACGCAGCTTTTCGATGGTTCTATCTTCAGCTTTAATATTACAATTAGGAGCATTAAATAAATTATATCCGCTACCTTGTTTAACTCGCTTTTCGCTATCACGAAGCCCATGAATTATTTTCTCAAACTCTTCTGGTGTGAAATCTCTATTACAAAAACATTTCCCACTTTTTGGAACTGCAGGTTCAGGCTGCTTCTGCACCCCCGCTGCACTCTTCACCTTCTCCACTTCCATCAGACCTTCCGGATTTACCCCAAATTTCTGAGATTCTGCGGAAAGATCTTTGGAGATAATTTCAATGAAATAATTTTGTTTATCAGAATCCGGATCACCGATACGGGAGTCTATTCCTTTTCCAAAAATATCTTTAGTAATAATAAATCCTGAAGTATCACATACATCGGCAGGAATTTTAATGTTTCCACTTCTGTAAACTTCATCATTGGAAGTGGTATCATATTCCCAGACTACATATTGGATGTGTTTTCCCACCATATTTTTGGAGTGGATTCTTACCCTTACTTTATCTCCTACAGCTACTTTTGACAGCTCTTTTCCTGTATCATCAATGAAAACGGCTTCTATAATATTCCCCTTAGGATCTGGCTGCTTGGGAGCACCTCCTTGTCCGGCCGGGAATTTTGGAGAGTCTTTCTGAGGCTGCGGTTTAGGTTGGGGCTTGGATGGATTTTGAGACTGTCCTTTATAATCAGGATTGGCCACATCAACATTCACCTGGCTGGCTCCCTGGATTTTCCCTGAATAGGTTGCAGTGACATAATACTCATGGTTGGCTCCTTCATCTCTGTCACCTTTCATCAGAAACTGATTGGCCATCTGACGAAGGATTTTTTCATCAGACATCAGGGGAATGGGTACTTCTGCAATCCCTTTTTCATTGACCAGAGCCTTATAACTTCTTGTATGACGGTTGTTTTTATTAATAGTAGCATCATGACCTTTTCCAGGCGCATCATCTTCCCACAGGTGAAACTCAATCTCTTTATTAAACATTGCTATGCAATGAGCCTGTGCAATAAGAGTATCGCGGTAGCTGGCTTTATTGACGTCTTTTGCACCTCTGTTGAAAAGAATTACTTTCTCTATTTTTGAAACTTTATTACTGGTTGGAATTAATATACAGCTGCCAGCCAGCTCTTTGGTTACAGGCATGCCAGGCAGAATTCCCTTTTTAATTTCATAGACTTTCATTTGAAATTCTATACCCAGGCCTATTTCTCCGAATCTGTATGTTACCTTTTCACCCTTTTTAGGCTTTCCGGTGATGTCTTTCCAGATTCCGTTTTTCTGTTTCTTATACAGATACCATTCATAATCACCTTTGAGACCGAATGACAGCCCCGAAGGTTTTATTTCGTAGGTATATGTTGTTCCTGCCAGAGGATTCTGATTCCCGATTATATTTCCTGTCATGGCTTAGCTGTAATAGAGTTCGTCTGTACCTTTTGTATCTTCCTTGAATTCATCAAAATCCACAATGGGATTATACACCTGCTGTTCCTGTGTATTGGCTTTGGCAACCTGGTTTTTCCCGACTTCACTTTGTTGTCCGTGCTTGAGAATGGTGATTTTTCCTCCCGTACTGCACATCAGTTCTGAGATTTCTGTAAGACAGCTTTTTCCCATTACTTTTACTTTTTCATACGTTTTCTGCCACTTTTCGGCAGGAGCATAAGCACACGGAAGATAACCTCCGGAAGTTGGCTTAAGTTTACACTGTCCAAACGGCTGTGCTGCGGGATCAAGCTGAAGATCATCTTCTGTTACAGCCAGATAATCAGCCTGCCCTTCTTCATCATTCCAGTAATGCTTCTGATGGCTGGTGACTTTAAATTTCGGAAATTTAAATCCCTGATTGCATTGTACAGTTCCTTTCTGTACAATAAAGTATTTTCCTTCATGAGGGTTGGATCCGCTGTCTCCTTTTTTATCTTTCTTCTCCTCTTTATGGGATGATTGTTCTGCATTTCCGGATGATGGTTCTTTATTCGGTGAAGGTTCTTCTGTTGCATTTTTGTCATCAGAAGCTATCTCTTCTTCAGACTCATCACGGGAAGATGCAGAGATGTTTTGAAGCTCTGTTTCATCAGCCATAAGCTGAGGATCTTCCGGAATAATAATGGTTTTTCCCGGAACAGGTTCCTGCATGATATCGTCCGGCGTACAGTGAAGGTTATGATACGTTTTTAAAACGCCTTCATTTTTCAGCTTAAACTGCCGGGCCAGCGAACTGAAAGTGTCGCCTTTTTGGGTGATATAATTTTTCATATTATCCTTGTGTTATATTGATGTGGTGCTGATGAACAAATACCTCGTCATGACTGAGTACAACTGATGTCTTAGCCTGAAGAAGATTTTTGTTTTTGAGGTGAGTTATGTATTCCAATACTATACTTCCTTGAGCAGGCTCTGCCGCAGATTCTTTGAGCCTGATACCGCGCATGATCTCCCGAGCAGTACATCGTTCGGTGATTTTACCTTTTAAAATGGTCAAAATACTGCTGTCATCACCATTTGTCTGTTCAATCTCCATTTCACAGCGTACCGGAAATGAATTCTGTAAAAAATAAAAAAGTTCTGTCCATTTTGTTTTCTTTTGGAACTGATCTATTGTAGGAAAAAGAGTCTGAAATAAAAGCGTACTCTGAAGCTGTTGCAGGAAAAAAAGTTCATCATGGATACTCTTTTCAAATGCATCCAGATAATTTTGAGAAACTTCTCCTATGTAAAAGTCCTCAAGCTCTTTGCGCTGATGAGTAAAAGTATCTGTAATTTTTTTATGGTCTGCAAGACCTGTTATTTTACCATCTCCACCGATTGTAAATTCAATAGGCATAATGCTTTGCATACAGGCAATAGAAAGGCTGCTTACCTTATCATCAGGTACATTTCCATCAGACTTAAAATCTTTTTGATTGTAGATCAGTAGATGTTGGCCTGTACTTCTGTCTTTGCGAAGATCAAGCTCAATGATATACTCAATATTAACCGGAGATTCAAATGGGCTTTCAAAAATTTCATTAACAGAATATATTTTAGCAAAAAAAGAATCTGATAATTGGGAAGGAAGCGTGTTTTTTCTTTCCTGTTCTTTTTGCTGTTCCGTTTTAAAGTTGGTAGGAACAATGATATTTTTAACGTCGTTAAGATTTTCAAACCAAATCTTATCTATCCTTTGGCAATGGGAATTGTGAAACAGCTTCAGCTCCTCACCAGTCATGCCCAGCCGGGAAGCGATAGAGGTCAGCGTGTCTCCATTCCGTGCCTGATATTGTAAGAAATCAATTTCCATCCAAAGTGAATTATCCTATAAAGCTATTAAAAAACTATATTTGAAATTAATTTTTAGGATTAAATTTTAAAAATTGTAGTAGAATTACGACATGAGGATAAATACAATATGAAAACCATCCCGCCAGAATTCTATGAATTTTCCTACTGAGTGACAAACGGTATGGTAAGATTATCATTCAAATTATGCTCCTCTGTAGTCGTCTAAACCATCTTTATCACAGTTCAAAATATGCTATACAATACAACCGGAATTACTGATTTATTATTACTTTTAAATCAATATAAAACAGTAGACATGAAGAGTAGATTTTTATATGGAGTTTTCATTGTATTGATGAGTATGAGTTCTGCGCATGCTCAGAAATTTAATGATCAATCTTCTGTTTTTTTTACTACGAAAACAAAAGATACTCTAAAGATCAATGAGAAGGATCCTACCAGCAGTAAGAGCTTAAAAAACCGCCTGAAACCTATTCAGACTAATTTTAAAAGGATCAATTCCATGACAAAATGGACTTCTGTCAAAAAAAAGGATATTGAAGGAGAATCGGCAGAGGGAGGAGAGACCACATTTTATTATACTGATAAAGGGTTGGAAAAAATCATCGCGAGGCATTATGGGGAAATGGGGCAGGCTTTGATAGAATATTATCTTTTGAATGGCCAGCTATCTTTTGTTTTAGAAAAAGAATACAGGTATAATCGTCCGCTTTTCTACGATACGAAAGCAATGAAAGAGAATAATGATACGGAAGCCTTTGATTTCAATAAGTCAGAGGTTATCACAACCAGAAATTACTTTGAAAATGGACATATCATTATGATCAATAATACTACAGGACGTGGATTTAATATCAGTGCAGATTATCCGGCTGAGCAAAATAAAAATATAAAAGAGGGTTTCAAAAAGCTTCTGAAACTTGTTGATTAAATGATTGTCATGGTTGATCTGCTTTGATGATATTCAGTCTTTCTTCAACTTCATTGATCCTTTTGATCCAATAGTTAATACCTTCCTGGTTCGTTACCGTTTCTTTAAAAGCATTACGGTTTACAGCCCACAGATGACCGCTGTACTTTTGATAATCCAGTTCGCGCTCCTTTTTATTCTCAGGCTCTATCCGGTATCTCCAGAATACGAGAGAATGCATATATTCTGAACGTATTTTCTCCAGATAGGTAATAATGGCCTTTCGGTCCTGCGGAATATATCCGGGACCAGAGCATCCACAAGAGTGAAAAGTAATTCCAACAGTATACAAATCCCGGATATGTGCCCATTGCTTGTCATCATTTTTGGGAGGGGATTTAAAGTCGAGTCCCATATTGGCCATCAGATTTCCACATTCGGGGCATTTGGCATCCACCGAAGTCTGAGCATCCCTGTCCACATCTTTTAAGTGGCGGCGTTTGAATGTTTTCTGGCAGTTGAAACAGGCATAATGACCTTTGTAAACCATCATGGCATATCGGCACATAGTAGTATCTTATTCTTTGGTTAAAAGTTATTTTTTATTTGTTTTTTCCTCTTCATTAAAGCTGATTCCCATAATGCTGCTGGCGCTTCTCGGATCGTAGACCGACCATACATTTCCCCAGGGGAACTCAAAGGTGCAGCTTGGGTAAGGGTTTTTCTTTTTTTGGGTTGGAGGCTTATTCAGAATTTTCGATAAAAAAGTGTTGTTCCGGTGAAAAACGTTCATTTCTTTTTTCTCTGTCCATTCATTCCAGTCTTTGACATCACCATTCTCCCATGTGTTCATATGGATGATGTCCAGCTGATCTCCGAAAAAACACAGACTGAAAGATATCTGATATCCCTTTATCTCTATATGCTGAAAATAATACCAAAAATATCCGGTTTTTACATCCCACATATTGTGATATTTTTCTTTATAAAAATCAGTCTCTGTCAGCTGATCAAGACTCATTCCCTTATAAAGTGTGGTAGCAAAGGCTTCCAGCTCTATAACTCCATTTTCACTGTTAATCAGCATGTCCCAAAAAATTGAAGCTATAAATATACCCGTTTTTTCTTTACAGACAACGAATAATATTTACAGCTTCAATAGAAATAGAAATATTGGTGTGTGTTATTGTGTTATGGATTTGATATTATTAGTGTTGATGGGATATCAGAAAGCCAAAGACTTTTGGTGTCGATCAGATTTTTCCAGCTTTTGCTGCTGATCAGCATCAGATCCTGAGCATTCAGAAATTCTTTTTCAATCTTTTTCTCATTGTACAGGGTGATATGGTTTGGAGCAACCTGTTCAATACTTCTGATCAGTTCTTTCACTTCAATATTATTTCGGATCTGTCCTGCAGCATCCAGAATAATAATCTGGGAATTATTGTTATTGATCAGCCTTTTAGCATATTCAAGAAGGTAAAAATCACTCAGATTGAAGATTGGAACAAATACTTTATCTGCCGCTTTAAAATCTTTTTCTACCAAAATACCGACCGGAATATTGGTTTTATCCAGGATCTGAAGGGTAAAATCGTCAAAAGGAGAATTGTTGAAGATATTTCCTTTCCCTTTTACCGTGTTCAGAAGCTTTTCAGGATTAATGATCTTCGTTGTAAAACCTAGTAAACGACCTAATAAACTTCCTTCATACATCGATTTTCCAAGCATGATCAGCAGAAGGTCATAATGTCCTTTATTGGTAATGCTGGTAAGATCGCTTTCAATGTCGGTAGAAGCTTTGAATAGGGTAGTCACCTCCAGATTAAGATCATGAGACGTTTCAATCACATTCTGGAACTGGGAATCTTCATACTCGTTAATATCATAGGCATGCATCTCATCTACCGGAGCAATATTCATCGCAGTGATGCTTTTATTGCCGTTCATTTTATGAGTGAAATTGTGAGCCAGTTTTAAGAGAGTACTTCCAGATTCCGGTTTATCAAAAGAGAGAAGAACTCTGTATTTGGAATCGTTTTCGTGAAGTGGCTCGTCCTGATTTTTTTTAGATTTAAAAATAAAATTAATGAAGTCTAACGCAGGACCTGTCATAAAAGTAGTGAAAAGTGCCATGATTACGAGCATTGCAAAGATTTCGGGGCTTAAAACTCCAAGGTCATATCCAATGTTTAGGACAATAAGTTCCATAAGACCTCTTGTATTCATTAGAGCTCCGATTGTTAAGCTTTCTTTCCAGTTAATCCCTACAAATCTGGCGGTCAGTGCACTTCCTGCAAATTTTCCGAGAACAGCAGTCAGAATAATAAATCCGGCTGTCATCCATAAGTGGCTGTCATTCAGAAGTCCGATTTGAGTACGAAGTCCAGTGAATACAAAGAACAGCGGAAGAAGAAGTACCAAAGCCACATCCTCAACTTTATCAATAAAGAGTGTGCGGAATTTTGTATTCTCCGGCATAATAGCACCTGCCATAAAAGCTCCGAATAAAGCGTGAATACCAATTACTTCGGTAGCATATGCAGATAAGATCAGGGTAAGGAAGAAAATAGCGACCATTGGTTTGCTGATCGTGTTTTTTCCTGCCTGAAGATCCCCGATTCTTTTCAGGAATGGTCTTACGATTTTAATCATTAAAAATACATAGGCAATGGCCATAATGATCACATAGATAGAACTTGTGAAAGAACCTGCTTTTACAATAGCAATTACAGCAGCAAGAATACACCATGCGGTAATATCATCGGCTGCAGCACAGGTGATAACAATGGTTCCGAGCTTAGTTTTCTGAAGATTTCTTTCCTGTACAATTCTCGCCAGTACCGGAAATGCTGTAATACTCATAGAAATCGCTATGAATAAAGCAAAAGAGGTAAACTGAATACCTTCCGGTGCAAATTCCTGATAAACGAAATAGGAGAGTCCTATTCCCAACGCAAAAGGAATAATAATACTCGCATGGCTGATCACCACAGCATCATGAGCTTTTTTTCTTAATACACTCAGATCCAGCTCCATTCCTACGATGTACATGAAAAGGATAAGGCCTATTTGGCTCAGAAACTGAAGGTTGCCTAACGATTCTTTTGGGAAAAGAAAAGCCGAAAACTCAGGAAAGTACATTCCCACTAATGATGGCCCCAGGACAATACCTGCAATCATTTCTCCGATGACCGTAGGCTGTTTTATTTTCATACAAATCCACCCGAAAAGCCTGGCAGTCATAATAATGGTGACAATTTGCGCCAATAATAATGCCAGCGGATGGTGAAGATTGGTTTTAAAGGATTCCAGGAAATTTTCCCAGGTAGAGCCGCTGCTGGTATTGGCAACGATATTTTCTTTTACTTCCAGCGTCTGTCCTTCGATGATGAAATAATACATCAAAGCGGAAAAGACTGCGATGGTTGTAATGTAGAAAATTAGATTTTTGTATTTCCCCAAATTCATGATTCCAATATTTTGATGCAAAGTTGATAAGAATATATTGAGATTAAAATACTCTTGTTTTTAAATGTAATGAATGTTCTAAAAAATGTAATAAAATCTATTTGAATGAATAGCCGAGTCCTGCACCTATTTTCCAGCTGCCGTTCTGATCTGCTGTTTTAGCATTATAATAAGCAGGAATCTGAAAGGCAATTTTTTTGTAAACAATCGTAAGACCGGCTCCCAATGTGGGCATAACAAGGCTGTTTTTGGTACCTGATGATGTGTCTTCTTTAATTCTCAGTGAAGGCAGCATTCCCAGTATATATTTTATACGGTGGTGGGTAAGGCTTACGTTTGGTCCTGTAAAGTTAATAAAAGCACCATGATCTGCATATCCGGCCACTGCAATTCCGTCAAAAAACGAGACTTTAATTTTTGAAGAGATTTCCTGAGAAAAACAGAAGCCGGATATGAGAAGTCCTGCAGCATAGAAAAAATTTTTCATTATAAAATCAATTAATTCTATGCAAAAATAAAGGGATTTCACCCTGAAAACGGGAGGGTGTAATAAAGGCTGGATATTCTGTAACAAAACCCGGGATATTTGAAGAAGGTTTATTTCCCGAATAGCTCCATCAAAGAATTTTTGTAGGTATCTCCAATCTGAAGTTTCAGAAAAGTATGGTCTTCAGTCGCGATTGTTGTGATAATTTCGTTGGTTGAAAATACTTTGATCGAAGAAAGGGCAATGATTTCTTTTTTGTTGACCTGAGCAAAATCTTTAGCGGGCAGCATTTCCAGAAGGTTTTTAAAATTCATGTTTTTTAAAACGATGGTTGTTCCGTCGCTGAGGATGATATCTTTATCTCTGCTGTCAATTTCGGAAGTTTTGATATAAGAAATCTGTTCTGTAAAGATGACGGTTTTTCCGATATTGGTATTCCATTCGATAAAGTCCTTTTTAGGGGGATTTTCTACCAGTTCTTTAGCTTTTTCGAAGGCCTGGATCAGCCTTTCTTTTTTGATAGGCTTTCTTACATAATCTACCACATTCAGGTCGAAAGCTTCGGCAGCATATTCTTTATAAGCAGTTGTAAAGATGATTTTTTTTGAGCCTGAAATAATCTCAGCTACCTGAAGTCCTGTCATTCCGGGCATTTCAATATCCAGAATACACAGATTACAGTCGATGTTGTTTATTTCACTCAGAAAGATTTTAGGATCATTGAATGCCTTTACCACTTCTACATTGTCGATCTGTTCACATAGAAGTTTTAAATAGCTTATTGCCAATAATTCATCATCCAGAATAACGCATTTTATCATAGAATTCGCCTAAATTAATTTTTAACTCTGCAGTGAAAACTCCGTTTTTTGAACTTCTTTCCAGGTGGTAGTAAGTACTGTAGATCATTTTAAGCCTTTGATCAAAAGACTGGCTTCCGAAACCACTTTTTTCCTTTTCCAGAATATTCTTTAGAGAAGCCTTATTGCTTACTTTCATCGTGAAAATGCCATTTTCAAGCTCCATATAAATAGAAATAAAAGAGTCCTGAGCCAGGAAATCTGTATGTTTGAAGGCATTTTCAATAAGGTCCACAGAGATCAGCGGGGCAAATACCTTTTCTTCATACAAAGAATCAGACTTGTCAATTCTTGACTTGATTCTGAAATCGAAAAGAGGATTGATCTTAATTTTATTAATTTCAATCAGGCTTAAAGCAAAATTGAGCTCCTCTTTCGGGCTTACATACTTATTGTTGCTTTCATATAAAATATAATCCAGTACATTGGCAAGCTTATCCAGTGACATGTACGTCTGATAGGCATGCGACTGAACCGAATTGAGGATGTTTTTGAATAAATGCGGGTTCAGCTTTGTGCCGATATGTTCCAGACGAACTTCATTCAGGCGCTGCTCAATAAGTTTGTTGGTTTCTGATAACTTGAAATTTCTCTGTTTCAGCTTTTGATTCTGGCTGAAGAGATAAATGCTTATTGTCAGAAACAGGAAAATGGCAAAAACTCCGATGAATATCAGATAATCATGAATCATGTAGTAATTGCCGTCCATAGCTTGTGGTTATTGAAAACTATTTAAGTTTCTTAAGACCGTTTACCGTCACGGTTTCTTCACACTTTTCAAAAGTGATCTCGTAAGACGGATTTTTTTCAGGATAAGTAATAAGATAATCCGGACATGGTTTTTTCTGTGCATGGCTGCGGTCAAAGTCTACTTTTCCGTTGGTAATGATGCTGTCTTTTATAAACTTCTCATCAATCTTATAGGTCGTCATTGCATTTTTAGCTTCTTCAGAATATTTGAATTCTTTGGAAAGACTTTCAGCAATCACACGGCTGTTCGGTAAATATCCGCTGCAGCTTGCCCCTTTTTTGTTTAAAATAAAAAATACGAGTAAAAGCCCCGGAACGAAGCCTATTGCATAAAATTTCAGTTTCTTCATTAGAAAATTAAAAGATTGATATCGTGGTAGGTAAGTCCGAAACGGTCGCAGATAATCTTCTTGGTATGTCTTCCTTTGTACATATATAAGCTCTGCTTCATTTCATTTTTGCGGATCAGCATATTTTCAAAGCCGCCCTCTTCATCATAATTTAAAATATAGGAAAGGAAGAAATTCGAGATAGCCTTGGTTGTGGTTCTCGGCATTCTTGAGGTAAGGTTTGGAAGTCCGCAGTGGATGACACCATGTTTGATGACATAAGGATCTTCCATGGTAGTCAGTTCTGAAGTTTCAATAACTTTACCATTGTCTATAGTGATATCAATAATGACACTTCCTTTTTTCATTTTCATCACCATATCTTCTGTGACAATAGGGGTCATATTCAATCTCGGAAGAGCTCCTATCACTACATCGGCACGTCTTAAGCTTTTGCTGAGTTCTTTAGGATCAATAATGGAAGTCGGTACACGGCTGTCCACAATGGTATGAAGCCTTCTCAGCTTTGATAAAGAGTTGTCGAAAACCTTTACGCTGGCTCCCAAGCCTATTGCTGCTTTGGTTGCAAACTCTCCTACAATTCCGGCTCCAAGAACAACAACCTCTGCGGGCCTTACTCCTGTGATTCCTCCGAGCATCAACCCGTTGGATAAGGCTAATAATTCCGAAGCATATAAAATAGAAACAGTTCCTGCAATTTCCCCGATTAATCTTACCAGTGCCAGCTGTTTGTATTCATCAACGATAAATTCAAAAGCAATGGCATTTATTTTTTTCTCTGCAAGTTTTAAAAAATATTCCTTGTCTCTGAGGTTGATCTGAAGTGCCGAAACCAGATAGGTATTAGGTTTCATATACTCAATTTCGTCTTCAGTAGGAGGGTTGATTTTCAGAATAAGATCCTGTCCGAAAGCTTCTTTAGGATCATTGGTGATCTTTGCTCCAGATTCGGAATACTGTAAATCTGTAAAAAACGAACCCTCACCGGACCCGGATTCTATAATGATCTCGTGGCCATGCTCTACCAATACCTGTACGGCATCAGGAGTGATGCAGGTTCTCCTTTCGTTGAGACAGGTCTCTTTAGGAATTCCAATACTAAACTGTTTTCCCTTTTTAATAACCTCCAATTTTTCCTCTTTCGGCATCAATTCTTCTTCTGTGAAAGGAGTAAAAATATTTGTACTCATCCTTAAATTA
>JASLCD010000373.1 GCA_030146295.1 Chryseobacterium sp. | reverse complement strand
GCTCAGACGAATGCAAAAAGAATGCTGGCTTACTCTTCTGTTTCTCACGCCGGATACATCGGATTGGTATTCTTTGGAATGACAAGCCTTTCTACCTATAACTTAGCGTTCTATTTATTCGCTTATTCATTATCTACAGTAGGAGTTTTCATGTGTCTGATCTGGGTAGAGAAATTAAAGAGAGAAACTTCTTTTGGAGCATTCAAAGGATTGGCAAAAACTGAACCTTTATTAGCTACAGCAGCAGCGATTTCTATGCTTTCAATGGCAGGGGTTCCGTTAACAGCTGGTTTCATGGGGAAATTTGCTTTATTCTCCCAGGCTATGAATGGTGCCGCTTTCTTAGTACTGGTAGCAGTATTAGGGTCTGCTTTATCTATCGCTTATTACTTAAGACTGATCATCGCAATGTTCTTCTTTAAAGAATCTACATTCAAATCTTCAGAAAAAGTAACCCTTACTTACAATATCATTGCAGTAATTATAATTGCTTTGATTATTATCCTTGGAGTTTTCCCGGATCTGTTTGCAAGAATATTCGGATTGTAATATCTGAATGTAAAATATAGAAAGCACAACTTTTCAGTTGTGCTTTTTTATTATTACCTCCTTCCAAACAAAAGCTTATATTTGAAAAAAAACCAGAAAACTCTGCATACATCTAACTTATGATCCTGTTAAATTGATGCATCACCTGCTTCTGTTAAATATGAAAAAATTTTTCCTCATCACATTACTTGTATTGCTATCTGCAAGCTGCAGCTCTCAACACACAAAAGACTATAATTTCGGATTTGAATCAAAAACGGCAAATAATATGTTATCTGACGGCTGGTTCAGATGGGGGAACAATACTATAAAAACAGATTCTACTTTATTCCAAACCGGAAAAAAATCAATCGTCATTCAATCTGATAATGCAAATTTTTCCGGAGGCATGGCTTATATTCTTATTCATCACGATCAGGGAAAAGAAGTAAGACTGGAAGGATATATCAAAACTGAAAAAGTAGAAAATACAGCTGGTTTGTTCATCACTTTTGGAGATCAACACACAATTCAACTTTCTTCAAAAGAGGTAAAAACAGAAGCCCTCGGCGGAACTGCTGGCTGGAAAAAATATAGTGTCAGTGCCGTTATTCCCAAAGACTCTGATAAAATGATGATTGGAGGTTTTCTAAAAGGAAAAGGGAAAGCATGGTTTGATAGCTTTACAATGTATATTGACGGAAAAAATATTGAAGAGATTTTCCAGACTGCTCAGGAACTTTATCAATCTCCTGATGAGTTTTTTCTTGACTCCCAATTCAGGATAGATAGTCTCGATAACCGGCAAATTGATAACCTTTATCAGTTGGGAAAAACCTGGGGATATCTGAAATATCACAGTCCGGAAATAGCAAAAGGAAATATCAACTGGGATTATGAGCTGTTCCGTTTTCTTCCCAACATCCATTCTAAAAATTTTGACAGCCTGTTATACAGTTGGAGTAGATCTTTCAGCGGGGGAATCAATACAGATCGTAAAGAAAATTTTTATATTGATTTCGTTCCCAATGCAGGAAACCCGGTCTTTAAAAATGAAGAATCCTACAGTCGTATGCAATGGGATGATGATGGAATGAAACTGCTTGCTCTTTTCCGTTACTGGAACTGTATCAATTATTTTTTCCCATATAAGGACATCATAGGTAAAAATTGGGACAGTGTTTTAAAAGACTATATCCCGAAATTTGTCCAGACTAAAGATGAGCTCAGCTATAAACTGACCTTATTACAGCTTATAAAAGAGATTAATGATTCGCATGCTTTCAATTCCGATTTTAGCAGTACCCTTGAAGAGTTTTATGGAACCAATACAGCACCGCTGAATGTAAGATTCATTGATGACCAGCTGATTGTTACTTATATTGATCATCCAAAAAAGGCTTCTGGTCTTATGGTTGGAGACATCATTACAGAAGTTGATCACAAAAGAGTCAGCGATCTTCTGACCGAAAAATCCAAATATGAGGCGGCATCCAACAGATCTGCCCTTCTTCGGAATATAAGCCCTAAAATAATACGCACCAACGAAAACAATATTACTCTTACGATTAAAAAAAGTAACGGTAAAATTGAAACCACTACCCTAGAAACAGTTCCGCATGAAACATTTTCTGTGAAAAAAAACATTCCTACCCACAAAGAGATGGATTATAATATCGGCTATATTTACCCTGATGTTATCACGAAAGAAGAAATTCATACGGTCATGAAAAAATTTATGAATAAAAAAGGAATTATCATAGATCTCCGATGTTACCCTAAAGAATTTTCTACTTCTATTCTTTCGGATTATTTCTTTCCCACTTCCAAAGAATTTGCGAAGTTCACAGTCACATCTTTGCAGCATCCGGGGAAATTTGAAGTAAATGAACACGCAAAAATAGGTACCACAAATAGTACTTATTACAAAGGTAAGGTCGCTATCTTAGTGGATGAAACTACACAGAGTGCATCAGAATTTATCACTATGGCGCTGCGTACCGCTCCGAAATCTGCCGTTGTGGGATCTCAGACAGCAGGTGCAGACGGAGATCTGTCGGAGATACAGCTTCCAGGTGGCATGAGTACTTCTATAAGTGGATTGGGTGTATATTATCCCAATGGCAAAGGAACTCAAAGAACAGGTATTACCATTGATATTCAAGCCAAACCGACTTTACAATCCATCAGAAATGGAGAAGATCCTCTTATCCAAAAAGCGATAGAATTTATTAATCAGTAATGCGATGATACCTCTACTCAAAAAAGAGCAATAGATTACAAAATACGTTGCCAAATTTCCGAAGCCACCAGCAAATTATATATAATAAAATAAAATTTTCACCTTAGTAATATTCTGCTTTTTTCATAACTTTACTTTAAATTTTTCAGCTCTTGGCTAATCTCTATAAAAAAGACTCCCCTTTTCAGGTTTATATATCATTCAAAAAATATTTGGATGTTCTGGAACATATCCGATATAACGACCGGCTGGAATATAGAGTAAACTATGCAGAATCTCTGATCGAAAGTATCAGAAATTTTAAAGAGCTCAGAGAGGGGTTTCAGGACACAGCGCTTCTCGAAAAATATGAAGACCTCATCAGAATGCTTCTTGCTGATCTTTTCCCAACCGGGCTTACAAGAAATGAGATCAAAGCGGCAAGTATTCCTCTTTCCAATATCACCTTCAATTATACAGAAAGGTTTAAAGATATCCTTAAAGATGCGGGAAAAGACTTTGAAATAGAACTCAGAAATATTTCAGATAATGAGTTTTACGTATTCTGCTGCTGCCTTATTCTCCAGAGCTACTTCAAAAAAGATATTAAAAGCACAATTCCGTTCTATTATGATATCCCCAACAAGCAGGGGATTATGAAGCATTATAAGATTACTGTCAACTCCGACTTTACAGAAATCACCCCAACTGAAGAGGCTAAAATCCCATCGGATGATGTTCTGGATATGCTGCTGGAAAATCTGGATGATTATAAACTGTGGAAAAAACATTTTCCATCAGAATCATGGATACTGAAAGGATTTACGATTATTTCACTGGTAGACTGTACCTCTGAAGTAGCACTTTCTGACCTGAAATCAAGCATGATTGAGATTGATCCTGAAGATCTGAATCCCAATGAAAATCTTACTGAAATTTTCAAATCCTATTTTGATGTTCCGGAACTCAGCTTCGGACTGATGACTTTCAACAAAAAAGAACAGAAGCTGGATAAACTTCCTATTTACGACAGCCTTCTCACCAATCATATCCTCGATTTCTGGATCAATACTTTTGATGAAGAAACCCGTAAGAATACTTTTAATAATTTAAATCACAATTCAAAACCAGTGGTTGTTTCCAATGTGGATAACCTGGATGACAATATAAAACAGCTGCCTTCCTTCAGTATTCTAAAGGATAATAATGTGAACAGCTTTATGGTAATTCCTATCATGAAAGACGGCGAGCTACTCGCTATCATGGAATTCACCTCTCCTATTGCCGGCAGTTTCAACGGGTTAAAACTCAAAAAACTGGAATTTTTTACCGATATGGTTCTTTTCTCTCTAAGCAGATTCTACTTTGAGAAAAATTATCAGATAGAAGCCATTATCCAGCGTGAATACACTACCATCCACGACAGTGTGGTCTGGAAGTTCAGAAATGAAGCTGAAAAATACTTCACGGCATCACTGGGAAAGAAAATATATACATTAAAGCAGATTTCTTTTAAAAATCTTACTCCGTTGTTTGGGGTTTCTGATATCCGTTCTTCTTCGGAAAAACGTTTTAACCTGATGCTTCAGGATCTTAATCAGCAGATTGAATGGCTGAATGAAATTTTTGTACTCACCAATTCCGATTCAGAAAAATTCCTGCTGGCCCTGGATATTTTTGAAAATGAACTGAACAATGAAATAAAAGCCGATACGGAACAACGTTTCCAAAGATTATTAAGGGAAGAAATTCATCCTTTTTTACAGGGAAAACTGGAAGTAAAGACCTCAAGAGAAATAAAGGCAAAGATCAAAGACTACTTTTCTCATATTTTTACCCCTACCGACCTGTTTTATCATCACAGAAAAAACCTGGATGATTCTATCACTCTGGTCAACCGGAAACTGGCAGATTTGCTGGATGAAAGCCAGGTAAAAGCACAGGAGATCTTCCCGCACTACTATGAAAGATTTAAATCTGATGGTGTGGAGCATAACCTGTATATTGGTCATACCATTGCTCCGGAGCTTCACTATACCTCGAAAGTTGTTCACAAACTGAGATATATGCAGCTGAAAACCATCTGTAAAATGGAACTTGAATTTCAGTCGTTCAAAAAACAACTTCCTGTACAGCTGGATATTGCTTCATTGATTTTTGTGTATAATGAAAAAATAGACATCCGTTTCCGAATGGATGAAAAGCGCTTTGATGTAGATGGTGCCTACAATTCCTATTACGAGATCATCAAAAAACGCCTGGATAAAGCCCATGTGAAAGATTCTTCAGAACGCATCACCGCTCCCGGAAAGATTACCATCGTCTATTTCGGAATGGAAAATCAGAAAGAATACCTCGACTATATTTCAAAACTTCAGAAGAAAGGAGTATTACAGCATGATGTAGAATTTCTAAAGGTAGAGGATCTCCAGGGGATTACGGGATTGCTGGCTCTGAGAGTTTCTTTTACACTTCCGCAGGAATAGTAACTAATCCACAAAATAAGTATCCGGCTTCTTCAATTCCCCCTGAGGAATTCCTGCCTGTTCAAAAATAGAAAATTCAATCGTACGGCAGATACTGTTCAGGGCAAGGTCATTTTCTTCTTCCCCAAAAGGCTCACCAATCTCCTGGATAATGGCATCAAGAGCGATAAAGGTATAACTGATCAACAGAACGATCAAAGGCATCATCCACCCTAAAGAATCTACCAGCCCGAAAGGAAGCCAAAAACAGTACAGGTACACGGTACGATGAAGCAAAATACTATAAGCAAAAGGCAGAGGAGTGTTATAAATTCTCTCACAGCCACCGGAAATATTAGAAAACTGATTCAGCTGATGGTCCATAGAAGTCAGCACAATGGTGTCAATATTTCCTTTTTTATTCTGTTCGTTGAGCCAGTCGGCGATAAATCCAAGAATAATATTGGGAATGAATTTTTTATCTTTTACCTGCTCCAGCTCTTCCGGAGAAAGCAGTCGTGAAAGATGCTCCGTTCCAGATTTATCCCTCAACTGAAAGTTCAGAGACCAGGAGAAAGCGGAAATCAGTTTAATAATTCTTTCTTTACCATCTTTAGCTTCAGGCGAAGAATCGTTCACTAATGCTAAGATCTGTCTTGTCAGAGATCTGGTTTCAATCACAAGTAATCCCCAAAGTTTTCGCCCTTCCCAGAAGCGATCATAACTTGCGGAATTACAGAAGCCCATAAATATAGCAAGCGCTAGTCCTATCAGTGTAAAAATCGTAGGATTAAGATGCACTTTATAATCAAAAATTCTTCCTTTGAAAAAATAAATAGCCAAAGAAAACAACGTAATGACAGAGAGCTGAACAACAATTTTCTTTAATACGGAACCTCTCCATATAAACAACATTTTCAGCCAATTTGTACGCTGTCTGACTATCATTTGTGTATTTTTAAATTAAAGACTAAGAAATGCCACCCCAAAAGATAAAACAGAAATGATAATTCCGGCCATAAAGATCTTATAGGTAATGGATAAAAGCTTGTATTTTCTGTCCAGAACTTTTCCCAGATAGTACAGGTCTTTTACCATAGAATCATAAATATAATCACGGTCTTTCATAAGATCCTTCATAGCGTTGTGATAGTCTTGGAACAGCATCTGCTGAAAATTTCCGAAGAACAGCAGGTTTACTTTTCTGTTCTCAATATCCTGAGCTGTAAACGTCGTCTTCGTCACATTCGGTTTTGTGGATAAAATGGCAAATATGATGGTCAGAACACTTGAAAGCAACAGTATAAAGCTTGGAAGGATCAAATGTGAATTTTTAGGAGCATCCAGCTTGGGAACCAATACAGAGAGGCATACCGAAATAATGATCGCATTTACTGATAAAAGGATATTGGCTTTGCTGTCTGCAATATCACTTAGTCTTGTATGGTTGCTAAGGGTTACTCTGAATAAAGTATCTACACTTCTGTCCGATTTTTCTTTTTCCTTTTTTCCTTCTGAATTCTCTTTTTTGCTGTCTTTTTTTTCCTCCTCTTTTTCCAGCTTCTTTTCGATCTTTTTAATATTCTTCTTTTTCAGAGGTTCCCACTTTTCTTTGGCGTAATCCGTATAAAAGGTATGTTTGTTTTTCAGCATATCCAGATTTCCGGCATTCCACTCTTCATTGGAAAAACATCTTACATTAGTCAGCTCCCATTCTTTTCTCAAAGCATCAGAAATATCATTATAATCATGACCTGCAAAATGGCTGAAATCAGCATCTTTTACAATTTTTTCAAGTAAATTCTGAGGTTCATAATGGATCTTCGTAGCCAGAATCAGTTTTTCAACATCTGAAATATAATTTTCCGGATAATTTTCCTGCTGCAAAAAGGCTTTCATCACCTCCACACTCCTCTCTTCATGATTCAGGGCACATTCTATATACCCCGTATCATGAAACCATAATGCTACGAGTACTTTCTCCTGATCCTCTTCAGAAACAGGGGTATTTTTCATGATTTCCTCAGCCTTATTAACCGTATAGGCAGTATGGATAAAATTATGATAAAAATATACTGAAGATAACTTATCTTTGAATAAGATTTCAACATAATTTTTGGCTTTTTGTAGAATGCTCATTCCTGAATTTTTGTTAATGTAAATTTATGAATTTATCCTTTAAAACTCATCTA
>JASLCD010000372.1 GCA_030146295.1 Chryseobacterium sp. | reverse complement strand
GAATTCCATACTACTTTCAAAGCCCCTATTTTAGATACCCCACAAATTCCTTCTCCGGAAAGATGCAATCTGAGAGTAGAACTTCTTCAGGAAGAACTTAACGAATTAAAGCAGGCTATTGCTGACAATAACATTGTAGAAATTGCTGATGCATTATGTGATTTACAGTATGTTTTAAGTGGTGCTGTGCTGGAATTCGGACTTGGCAGCAAATTTGTAGAGCTATTCAACGAAGTTCAGCGTTCCAATATGTCGAAAGCGTGTGATAATGAAGAACAGGCAAAGGAAACGGTTGAGTTTTACAAAGAGAAGGAGGTAGAATCTTTTTATGAAAAGTCCGGAGAAAAATTTAATGTTTACAGACAGGCAGATCATAAAGTATTGAAAAACAAATACTACTCTCCTGCTGATTTAAAATCAATTATCGAAAAATAATATGAAGAAATTTATTACCAATATTGTTGCCTTTTCAAACTTATTTTTGGCTGCACAGCAATTCAGTGCCCAAAAAGTAGTGGTAAACCGCGAGGTTGAAACTCAGAAAGATGGCAAAATGCTTTTGGGAAACCAACTGAAAGAGCAGTTTTTAAAAGCTCCTTATGCAGATTGGTATGTAAAGGAACATGATGAATATGCTCTTGACCAAAAAGCAGTCAGTGAATTGAAAAAAGAGAAAATCGGTACGTATGACATTATTGTTTTCATAGGAACATGGTGTGAAGACAGCCACAGAGATTTTCCAAGACTGATGAAAATATTGGAAGCCGCAAATTATCCGGAAAATAAATTGAATATTATTGCCGTCAACCGTAAGAAAGAGTCTCCTACCGGGGATGAAAGTCTTTATAATCTTCAGAAAGTTCCTACCATTATTCTGAAAAGATACGGAAAAGAGGTTGGAAGAATTGTAGAAATGCCTACTACAGGCTATATTGAAAGAGATTTAGCTGAAATTCTTAAAAAGAATGATTCGTCTGTCATCAAAGAAATTTTTAAATAGATTTTGAGAAATTATAGAACAATATTGTCTTTTGCAGCCGGCGCCGGTGCGATGGTACTGCTGTTTTTTGGTCTGAAGTCCTGTCTGAACCTTGGAACTAAAACTGAACAGTCAGATTATTATATCCTGACCAATCAGATTTCCAAGATGAATAAGATGGTGGTGATGGAACAGAATACTTCCAGTATGCAGAAAACCAAGATGGGCTATGAAGTATTCGGGAAGGAAGTCTCCAGCAACAGCATTATTACTTATACAAAGACTAATGCACAGGTTTCTTATGATCTTAATAAAATGAAGATCGAAGTAGATTCGATTAACAAAAAATTGGTTATTACCGAACTTCCTGATGCTGAGATAAGAATTACGCCAAGTGTTGAGATTCAGTCTTTGGACGATTCTTTCCTCAACAGAATTTCGGAAAAAGACATTAAGAATGTCACTGCAAAAGCAAAAGAGACAGCGGAAAAATCAATTGATCAAAACCGGCTGAGAAGCGAAGGACGCAAGCAATTGATGGAAAATCTGAATAATGTTTTCGTCCTGGCAAAAGCCCTGAATTATACCATTGAGGATAAAACCGGGAAAATAGGTATTCTGGGACTTTAGGATAAAATTTCCGTTTGGCAAGTACTTTGAATGATAATACCCATGTTCTTGAAATTAAAAATTTTAAATCATGGATACAAAAGATAACACCAAAAAGAAAGAATCTGCCAATTCCGCAGAAACTAAAAAGCAAAATCAGGATTTCCAGGATATTCCTGCTGCGTCGAAAAAGACCAATCCGCCTGCTATTGACAAAGAAGATATTCAGAAATCTTCAAAGAATACATCAGGGAAAACGGATAATACAAAATGACAAAAGAGCCACCAGGATTCTTTATAATTGAAAAGTTCCGTCTCATGTGAGGCGGAACTTTTCTTTCTAACTATCTAACTGAACTTTTGTTTTCTATACAATGGTTGACTTTCCGATTTTCACGTTTTCAAAGTTGTAATACGATTTTTCGGAATATCTGATATGGTCTGCTATAAAGCTTCCCACCTCACTTGTTGAGTAATACTGTTTGGTATTAAGATCAACAGTGACATATTTATTTTCGATGGCATGTTCTACTGACTGTCTTAATTTATCAGCCGCTGCCTGTAAATTAAGATGATCCAGCATCATCGCAACACTTAAAATAGAAGCAACAGGATTGGCAATACCTTTTCCTTTTGCCTGCGGATAAGATCCATGAATAGGTTCAAATAAGGCATTCTTTTCTCCTACTGAGGCAGATGGCAACAATCCGATTGAACCTCCGATCACACTGGCTTCATCTGAGATGATATCACCAAACATATTTTCTGTCAGGATAACATCAAAATGTTTAGGATTAAGAATCAGCTGCATCGCTGCATTATCTACAAACATATAATCAAGCTGTACATCCGGATATTCCTGCGCTATTTCCTGACAAGTCTTTCTCCACAATCTTGAAGTGTCAAGTACATTGGCTTTATCAATAAGGGTAAGCTTTTTCTTTCTTTTCTGAGCTTCCTGAAATGCCATATGTGCAATCGGAATAATATCTTCACGGCTATATT
>JASLCD010000249.1 GCA_030146295.1 Chryseobacterium sp. | reverse complement strand
GCTCAGCGGTAGAGTGCTTCCTTGGTAAGGAAGAGGTCACGGGTTCAAGTCCCGTAGTTGGCTCTCGATTTTCCCGAATTTCTTCGGGATTTTTTTTTACCCTTATTTTTTGAAAAGAAGAGTGAAAGTGATTTTGCTACTGGAGATGTTTTATAGTTAAACGCCTGATTAAATAAAATCATAAAATTGCTTCCCTTCTGTTTTTTCTCCGGGTCAATTTTCATCTGTTAAGAATAAAGCACAGAGATATTCTGAAAATTTTTACTTCACCTTTCGAATCACAATCATAAAATTTTCGTTAAATTCGTGTAAAATAAATTTTTGATGAATATTCTTTTATTAGAAGATGATCTCATTCTGTCTGCAGAACTTTGCCGATTTTTAGAATCAAATAATTTTAACTGTGATAAAATCTATGACGGGGAAACTTTCCTCCGCCAGATAAAAAATAATACCTACGACCTGTATTTACTGGATATCAATGTTCCTAAAATAAACGGACTCGATGTATGCCAGACAATCCGTTCTTTTGATAAGAATACTCCAATCATTATCATTTCGGCTTACGGAGACATCTCAGATAAAAAAGATGCTTTTAACAGACTTGCTGACGACTATCTGGTAAAACCTTTTCAGTTTGAAGAACTGCTTTTAAGAATTAATTCGCTGCTAAGAAGGAAAGCTCCTTCGGATACTTCAGATCAGGATATTCTCAGAATTGATGATCTTATTATCAATAAAACCGAGCAGAAGGTCTATCGTGGGGGAAATGAAATAACACTTACATTGAAAGAATTTCAGCTTCTCGTATACCTTGCAGAAGCGCAGGGGAGAACCGTTTCCAAACAGCAGATCACAGAGCATGTATGGGAGCACAACTTTAATACGAATACCAACACGGTAGAAGTGTACATCAATTTTCTGAGGAAAAAGATTGATAAAGATTTTAAAATAAAATTGATCCATACCCGTTCAGGTTTCGGATATTACCTTAGCCCATTATAAATGTCTTTAAAAAGAAAGATAGCTTTAACGATCAGTGTTGCCTTTTCATTACTTTTAGGAATGGTGATGGCCGTCATTTATTTATCTTTTAACGATTTCAGGAGAGATGAATTTAAAGAGCGCTTCAGGCAAAGACTTGAATTTACCTCCCATTTCATTTCAAAATCCAAAGACTTTGAGGAAGAAGCACCGGTTTTTTTCAATGAAAATTCAGATAATATTCTTTTGAATGAAAAGATTTTAATTTTCAACGAAAAAAAAGAGTTAATCTATAGCACAATTAAAGACCGGAATGTTACCTGGGATAGTGCGATGCTTAAAGAACTGGACAAAAAGAAGATCATTTATACAGAAAGAACAGTTCCGGAGATCTATGCGGCACTCAGGACTATTAACGGTGAAGATTATTATATTCTTACCAGTGCCTTTGATACCAACGGGAAATCTAAGTTGGGATATCTTAAATACCTTTTGATCACTGCATATGCCATGAGTACCCTTCTTATTGGCTTTTTCAGCTATTATTTCGTGGAAAAATTCCTTCGTCCTCTGGAAGATCTGAATAAAGAGATTTCCGAAGTGACGGCTCATAAGTTGACTACACAGATTCCTGTTGAGCAGTCTAATGATGAAGTCAGTGTTCTTGCAAAATCGTTTAATACAATGATCGGAAGGCTGGATGATGTATTTCAGTCGCAAAAAGATTTTACAGCAAGCGCTTCCCATGAGATCAGAACACCCATTACAAGAATGGCATTTCAGCTGGAGAACCTTATCAAGTTTGAAGAACATTCTCCGGAAACCCTGTCATCTTTACAGCAGATTCAGCGCGATGTATACCAGTTGTCGGATTTGACGAATTCACTTTTGCTGCTTACAAAATTTGATAAAGAAAATATCCAGAGTATTTACGAAGAAGTAAGGATTGATGAAGTCATCTTTGAAGCTTTTGAGGCGGTTGAGAAAAGCTATCCAAAACTTAAGCTTGACTTCCTGATTAATGAGGACAGTTCCGAAAATGCTTTTCTGATCATAAAAGGGATTCAATCACTATTGGTAATTGTATTTATTAATCTATTTAAAAATGCAGCCGTATATTCTGACAATGCAGAAGTGAGTGTCTTGATTACCGAAACGAATGATGCCCTTTCTGTGGAAGTTATTTCGCACGGAAATACTATTTCTGAAGAAGAGCAGAGCAAACTGTTTGAAGCTTTCACAAGAGGAAACAATGCTCAGAATATTGCAGGATCTGGCCTGGGGCTTAGAATCGTTAAAAGAATTCTGGAATATCATGATGCTGATATCGTATATTCTTCTCCTGAGGAGTATATTAATAAATTCACGTTAATTTTTAAAAAATAATATTCAAAAGCAGCGAGTCTCAAAAACAGGTGTTTTTTTGTGTTAAACCGTTGATTGAATTTTTAATGAAAAATTCTACAATTAGAGAATAAAACAGATAATTTGCTGTTGTTATTTTCTCTGAAACGTCCTGTAGAAGGAGATTTTAATATTTTTTTAATCGTCATTTAAGTTTCTTTTAATCGCATCAAAGCAATTTTGTATTTTAAAAAGAAAAACAATGAACAGAATTGCAGTGCTGTGTCTCGCCGTTTCCTCATTCATGGCAGCACAACAGCAGATGTCTCTTTTGGATTGCGAAGAAGCTTTTCAGAAGAACAACCTCCAGCTGCTCGCCGAACAATACAACATCAATATGGCTGATGCAGATATTC
>JASLCD010000217.1 GCA_030146295.1 Chryseobacterium sp. | reverse complement strand
GCTCAGCTGGTAGAGCAATACACTTTTAATGTATGGGTCCTGGGTTCGAATCCCAGCCGGGTCACTTTATTCAAGATGTGAAAATAAAAATTTTCGAAAGCATCTAAAAAATTAAAAACCTGCAAAAATTAATTATTTGCAGGTTTTTTGTTTATTGCATTTGCTGTAATTTTCAAAAACATTCTAAAAGCTTGTGGGAGGTAGGTTATAAACCATGATTCACTGGCCCATTTGAATGGATTCTTATGGACAGATTTCAAGATACTATCTTTAATCTTCTTTTATCTTAAGAAATGTTTTTTTAATTTTACTGGCTTCATTACAATTAAAATTTAGGAATATTCTTTATTTTTCCGGTTTAAAGTTTCTTCCGACTCCCTGTCGAAGAAATGTTATTTTTCCTTGTACTTTTTTTGCTTTTTCAAGCACTTCCAATGCTTTGGTTCTCTCGTTAATTTTGCCAGCATGGGTTATATTATCCTGACGTTCATCTTTTTTCATATTTCAATATAAGGAATTTATTTGAAAAAAACAAATTATTTATTGTTATGTAATAGGAAGTTAGGAAAAGAGGCATTTGAAAAAAAATCACGGGATTAAGGTTCTTCACCGGGTAAATGACCGTCTGAATCAGTTCCCGGTCGCTTTCTCAGTTTTCTTTGAAATAAGAATCTTTCCATCGTATTTTGCTTGTATTTATTTCGTTTCAGTATCGATGTATATTTGTAGAAATAGTGTACAGGATATGAAATTTATTCACCAGATTGATCCGTTAAAATTTATTTTTTTTGAACTGCCTCATTTTCCATCTCATTATCTGCAAAGTTCTCAGCGGGCCGATTTTTTTGAAATCATCTGGATAAAAGAACATACAATAACAGACGATTCTAATACTGAGGAAGGTGATTGCATTTATCTTGTTCCGCCATACCGTCTTACAAAAGTGGATATGGAAAATAAAAAAGGTTGTATGATTGCTTTTAAAAGAGAATATTTAGAGGAAGATGATAAAGAATATGCGCTGGATGTTTTCAACCTTTTCAATATGCATGGGCAGTGTAGTGGTTTTTCTATAGACCGGAGTATCGTAGAAATTCTGAGTCATGTAACGCGGCTGATTGAGAAAGAATATAGTCATCCGATGGGAAGTTATCTGGTTTTAAAAGCGCTGTTGAAGGTTCTTTTATTGAATCTTATCCGCGCCAATCAGCATTATTTCCTAAATCAGGATGTGAACCAAAAACGGGTTTACCAGTTTATCATGCTGATGGATGAACATTATAAAACAGAACGTAAAGCTGATTTTTATTCTTTAAAAATGGGAATCAGTGAAAAACGGATTAACCAGATTTTGAGAGAAAAAATGGATCGTACACTTACACAGCTGCTCCATGAAAGAGTTATTGTAGAGGTAAACCGGATGCTGACTTCCAGTGAATTGACCATCAAGGAAATTGCTTATGATTTGAATTTTGACGATCCCGCTTATTTTTCAAGGTTTTATAAAAAACAAACCGGACAGACACCGGAGGATTTCAGGAATCAGACCCTGGGTCTGTAAATGATTGTAATGCAGCTTTTGATGGGTGCAGAATATCAATCTTATTACGCTCACATTTCCGGATTGTACCATTGGATTAGGAGATAATGCAAGTTCTTTTATAGTGTTCTTCTCTAATTTTGTGTCAGGATTTAAAAGCCCACAGCCGAAGAATCGATACAATCATCTAAAAATATTTGAATTATGGAACTTACAAAAGACATTGAACAGCATATGTTTAAGGATATCAATACCCTTTTATCTCCTAAACCTATATCTCTGGAAGCAGGTATCAAAAGATTGGAAAACGGAATGCTTCATGTTGCAATGAGGAATAGCCTGCCTGGCTGCAAAGGGAAAATGCTGGATTGGTGGTTTACCTATTTTGAAACAACTGCAGATCTGAAGTTGTGGCATCCTCATGATCACGGAGTGCATGGTGGCTGGGACAGCAAATGGATCAAAAATGAAAATTATATTGGTGCTACAATACATGCTACAGAATCATTGGGTGAGATACCTCCGGTGCCGGCAACCATCAGG
Organism: Chryseobacterium sp.; assembly: GCA_030146295.1. Taxonomy (GTDB): domain Bacteria; phylum Bacteroidota; class Bacteroidia; order Flavobacteriales; family Weeksellaceae; genus Chryseobacterium. The sequence goes on along the minus strand of JASLCD010000217.1, from coordinate 704 downwards.
TTTCATGATCCGGCAGAAATTTTTACTCGTGAAATTTTAGATCAGGCCTATGCCAATAAAGATGTAAGCGCAGTGGTGTATGCCAGAATAGGATTTGGAGAAAATACACCTACAGATGACAAGGGAGACCCTATGGATGGGTATATGCTGCATATTGTAAGAGATACAACGCAGGGTTGTACATTGAGAAGCCATTTTTTCCTTGGTGCATTAAGTGCGGACAGTGATCATCCTTTACCGGATGAAATGGGGTTTGGATTGATGGAACATTGCTACAATGAGTTTACTTACCTTTCACAGGTGCTCCCATCTCTTTATTATGCGGAAAATACAAAAGGGGATAAAGCACCTCTGTTTTGGTAAATGATACAATAGCTCAGCTGAAATTTTTTTTTTTTTTTGGGGGGAGACGCTGTACACCGTGTTTTATAAGATCGTTGAGTGTAATATATTTCATAAACAGGTAATTATGGATTGGGTACTGTAAACTTTGGTCTGAGCAAATTCGTAAGGCCTTATTTTATCACGAGTGAAAGTGATTTTTTTACATAAAAATGCAGATAAAAATTTGGAGTTAAAGAAAAAGTTTCTATCTTTGCAGTCCCTTAAACAAAGGGATTTACTTGAAAAAGTAAGCGGCCGACTCGGTAGCTCAGCTGGTAGAGCAATACACTTTTAATGTATGGGTCCTGGGTTCGAATCCC
>JASLCD010000207.1 GCA_030146295.1 Chryseobacterium sp. | reverse complement strand
AGCTTAGTAAGGAATTAATTTTCATATATTATATTTAAGTGGTGTGAAGGACAGGTTTTTATAATCTGTCCTTTTTTTGTGTATTTTCTGGTTTATTTTTGTTAAAATTTAACATTATTTATGAATTTGTTAATTTAACTTGTGTTTTAATTAATAATCAAAAAGATATAATAACAAAATAACAATTAATTAAATTTTAAAAAGATGAAAAAATTAGTTTTAGCAATAGCATTTATCGGGATGGGAAGTTTTGCAATGGCACAACAGACTACAACTCCACAAGACAGACAGGCAAGAGCCGCTGAAATGAAGCAAAGAATGGAACAGAAACAACAGGAGCGTCTTGCAGAAATGCAAAAAGACCTTAATCTGAACCAGTCTCAGGTAGCTCAGGTAAAAGCCCTTCAGGACAAGAGAAAAGCCGAAATGAAGGCTGAGTTCGAAAAAAATAAAGGAGACAGACAAGCAAAAATGCAGGAGATGATGGCCAAAAGAGCACAAATGGATGCTGATATGAAAAAAATTCTAAACCCTGAACAATATGATAAATGGCAGGCTGACAGAAAAGCGAAGGCAGAGAAAATGAAGATGGCAATGAAAGAAAGAAAAATGATGAGAAAGCCTATGAATACAGGAGCTGAGGACGTAAAATAACAGCCTGTAATTTTAGTTTTTTAATGTGTTAAGGATGGAGATTTTTCCATCCTTTTTGTATTAATTTTCTTTAAAACTTTTGATTTCGGGCTTTTATTCCCTATTTTTGACTATAAATTTAATACTTATGGTTAGCGAAAAAATTGCAAAATTAATCAACGAACAAATTGCCCACGAACAATACGCCGCTCAATATTATCTTTCAATGTCTGCATGGTTTTCTGGAAAAGATCTGGATGGAATTGCCAACTATTTCAGAGTACAAAGCAAAGAAGAACTGATGCACGCAGATAAAATGTTTGATTACCTGAATGATGTAGGTGGGGAAATTATCATCGGAGAAATTCCAAAACCTCCACATGAGTTCGAAAATGCAACAGATATTTTTGAAAAAGCATTGGCGCATGAGAAAATAGTAACTAAAAGTATTTTCAATATTGTAAAAAATGCAAATGATGAAGGAGATTTTGCAACAACGTCATTCCTGCAGTGGTTTATCAACGAACAGGTAGAAGAAGAAGCCAGCGCTTCTCAGTACGTAACGAAAATTAAAATGGTTTGTGATAACCCATCAGCACTATACCTTTTTGACCAGGAATTGTCTCAGAGAGTATTTGTTCCTGCAACAACAGCTTAAGACTGAAAGTCCTCAAAATATAAAACCGCTATCCATGGGAGAGCGGTTTTTGTTTTTATATGAGAAAATTATAAAACCAAAAGGATTACTTTCTTAGCTTTCGCCTCTGTATTCTCACAGCCGTAATAAAAACTACAGATCCCACTACAGAACCAAGAAATAAAGATTTTGCAATGTTCTCAGTGGGCATATACCGATGATCATCTTCCGTGACAGGAGGGTCTAGATAGTCAATAACGTTATACGAGGCTATTGTAGAGACTGTCATTACGATCAGACTTATCATAAAGGAAATTAAATATATTCTCATGGTTGTATCAAAATAAAATGACAGATCAGATAGTATTCATTATTAATAAAAGTAATAAAACCTTTTATATTTTGAAGGATTTTTACGAGAATTTATATGTTAACCTTTTGCTAAGGTTGGGATTGGATGAATTTACAGATAAATAATCTGAGTTTTGAGAACTTTTTTACCCAGACGTTCAAGAATATTTTTATAACCTTCTACCTGTGCCTCGTCCCTGGCCTTCTGTTCCCCAGTCTTAAAATCAACAATAATATAGCCTTCCTCACCTTTTAAAATACGGTCTGGTCTGAATATATGGCTTTCCCCATTTTCGGAAATCATAATATCTTTCTCATTAATGACTTCCCATTTCTCATCAAAGAATTCCGCATAGGTTTTCACGATCTCTTCTAAAGTATGCTGTATTTCATTTTTTTCTTCCAGCGTGATCTGGCCCTCCAGCGCATATCCTTCCAGCACTTTGGAAATATCCTTTTCAGTATTAATCTTTGATAAAAGCTCATGAACAAATAGCCCGATTCTTACCTTTTCATTTCGTACCTGGTAGTTTTTAGAAGGAGTAGCAATCCTGATAGAAGTACTTTTTTCATTGACATTCTTCAGATCCTGAATATTCTGTGTTTTAAAAGATGAACTTTTATCTTTCGAATATTTCTTCAGCATTTCAGGATTCACTTCATATACATCAAACTCGTCAGCCTGCTCCACATTTTTTGTTTGAAGAAATTCAAGAAGCTCAAGATTATTAGAGGTTTTATTGGCTTTCTGAAGATAGAAAAACAGCTGCTCAACAGGTCTGGTAGTGGCAACATACTGCAGACATAATCTGTCGATCATATTTTTGTAAGAGTTTTTACTGTTAAAAAACAGAATTTCCTCATCATAGACTTCCAGATTTTTACTAAACTGATTAATATTGACGGATTTTAAAGCTTCATTTTCATTCGTATCAAACCAGTTGGTAAATTCACTATCCCGGTTCTTATTCATCATAGGAATAAAAACAATAGGAAACTCTAGTCCCTTCGACTTGTGAATGGTCATGATTTGGATCGCATCAATGTTTTCCGAAGCCTGAATGGTGTAAGCAGAAGCTTCTTCATCCCAATATTTCAGAAACTCCTTTGTGCTGGCCCCCGCATTCTGGGTGAAGTTGAAAAGCATTTCCAGGAAGTTCAGCAAAAAGTCAGTTTCTCTGTTTTCAACAGAAAATTCGTTGATGTAATATTCAATAAAGTTATACAGATTAAACCTCGGAAAATTATCCTGTTTAAGCTGCAGTGAGTATTTCTGCTGAATGAACTGAAGTATTTCTTCATTACCATCAATATCCAGAATTTCTTTCATTTCTAAAGTGAAATCCGGCATATGAATTTTTCCCAGCGTATTCAGATGATACATCATCATAATCAGACAATGTTTATTCTTAGGATTGATTTCCCATCGGAGAAACTCAATGACAGCTTTTAGTGTATTGGAAAGTTCCAGTGTAAGGCCTTTATCGGAAATGGTTTTAATATTCGTTTCCTCACCTCGATACTGAACTTTTAAACTTCCCAGTTTTTGAGAGTAGCTGAAAATGTCAAAATTTCCACGACAAAGAATAGTAATGTCTGAAAATTTGAATCCATTATCCAGACATTCCTGGATATCTTTCCGCATTCTTTCTGAGGTATCATTATAAAACTCCTCATTCGTAAGATTATCAATCAGGTTTACCTTTACACGTCCATCGATCTTTGATTTTGGACTTTGCTCAGCATCTTCCCCGAAAATATTCTTATGCTCTTCCAAAAGCCCTTCAGAATGAAAACGGTAAAGCTCATTGTTGAACTGTACAATATTTCTTGCACTTCTCCAGTTGTCTTTTAACACAAGAAGATCAGCTTCCTTCGGCGAAAATTCTTTTTTGTTGATGATATCCAGCATCAGCTTACTCTCCCCACCACGGAATCTGTAAATACTCTGCTTAGGATCACCCACCAAAGTAAATGAAGTATACTCTGTAGAAACACTATGATCTCTCAGCGGAACAAAATTTTGCCACTGCAGTTCTGATGTGTCCTGAAACTCATCAAAAAAATAATGCTGAAACTGTGCCCCTATCTTTTCATAAATAAACGCTGAAGGTTCATTTTTAAGATTTTCATTGATGAGGATATTGAACTTGGAAAGAAGAACAAGATCATTTTCCTCTTCAATTTTTTGAAGTTCATCCTGAATATCCTTATTTACCTTTAAAGGAAGAAGGGCAGATAATACTTTCTCTTTCTTTTGGGTCTCAATGTACAGAAGGATAAGTTTCATCCTGTTGTCTAGCAGCGGGTCAAGAATCTCAAAGATCTCAGATTCTTTATGCTTTGATTTTGAAGAGGCTCCCTTTCTGTAATTGTTGATAACAGATTCTTCCTGAGTAGTAGGAAAAGGAAACCCGGCTCTTTTCTGTTGGTAAAAGTCTATGACCTTCGTAAAGAAACCCCCGATTCCGTTTTTACCCTGGGCAAAATCCTCAATATCAATATTTCTGGATTTGAATAAGTCAATAGAGCTGGCCGCAAGTTCTGCAGACTGTTTTTTATTGAGAACAATTTCTTTACGGAGTGTATTCTTTATATTTTCATAATTGGCATCGTCAAAACTTTTATTGCTTTTCAGGTGCTCATAGTGAATATCCTTTACAAATTCTTTGGCCGAATCATAAAGATTTTTGTTAAGATTGATTCTTTCATTATTTTCAAGACTGTAGTCTACATAGTCCATGAAAGAATTCGATATCGTTTCATTTTCCCCGATCTGATCCAGCATTTTATCAACCGCCTCTATTAAAAAGGGTTCAGCTTCAATTTCAAGATTAAAATTTTTAGCCAGTCCCAATTCATACGAAAAGCTTCTTACCAGTCTTGAATTAAAACGGTCAATAGTTCCGATATTTAATGTGGAATAATTGTGGAGAACGTAATCCAGTAGTTTTTTAGAACGATGATGAAGCTCATCAATTGTAATTCTTAGTCCCTGTTCCTCAAAAGCTTTCTGAATATTTTTAAGATCGGTATTGTCTGCATAATCTTTCGCAGAGAACTTTCCCAGCCATGATAAAATTCTTTCCTTCATCTCGTTGGCGGCCTTATTGGTAAAGGTCAAAGCAAGAATATTCCTGATCGACTGCTGCTGATTAGGATATCGGAGACAGATCATCAGAAGCCTTTGTACCAGGGCATATGTTTTCCCGGATCCGGCAGAAGCATTGATGACTGTGTAAGAATTTTGCATTGTTAAAAGAGAATTGAGACTGCAAGTTAGCTAAAATTTAAAAGAAAATTTAACAATTTAATCGGGCTATTTAACAGTTTGGAAGGCAAAAATCAAAAAGAAATATTAAAACGCGTTAACTGTGGTTAAACTTATGGTATACATTAAAAATAATTTTAGCTTTGCTTTATAAAAAACAGCCAGTGAAACTCAAACTATTCTTTTTTTTATCCTTTATTTTTTTTATCCATACCCATGCCCAAAGTTATATATTGGGAAAGATTACTGCTGAAGACGGTGCCGAAATGCAGGATGTGAATGTAATCAATATCCGTACTGATGAAATGGTCGTTTCAAACAGAGACGGTCATTTTATGATTTCCGGGAAACAGGGAGATGAATTACGCTTTGTAAAAGCTGGATATGAACGTCTGATGAGAAAGGTTTCTCAGGAAAATATACAGTCTCCTATGAATATTAGCCTTGTCCGCCAAACCATTCAGATTGCAGAAGTGGAAGTGAAGCAAGGTCTTACCGGAAACCTTAAAATAGATTCAAAACTCTATAATAAACCTAAAAAGGTTGAAAAACTGATCAAAGACATCAATCAGTATATCGCTCAGAAATCAGACCCCAGAATATTGGCAGCAAGGCCGGGAGAATTTGTCCAGCCAAAAGGACAAGGGTTCTCCGTGGGAAAAGTTAAAGATAAATGGGATGATGTTGATTTGATGAAATACATCAGAGCCAGTCTTGGAGATGAGTATTTTACCAGTCTTAGAATAGAGAAACCTCTGATTGATCATTTTATTTATTATGTTTTTGCAGGTGGTTTTGAAAGAAAAAAAATACTGAAGTATGGATTTTGCAGTGATGCGGATCTGAATAGATTCCAAAGTTTTGTCCTGACAAGAATCTCATCCTATCGTGCTCCACAAACTCAAAGATAGATGGAAACAAAGTATATCGGAAAAATTTCATTTCTTGTGCTTTTTTGTATCGCTTCAGAATTGTGGGCTCAGCAAAAGATATCAGGAAAGGTAATCACGGGGAACGATCAGGATTTAGTTCCCGTACTCATCGTAAATATTTCAGGAGGTAAAAGCATATTAAGTGATATGTCCGGGAAATTTGAAATTGAAGCAAAAGAGAATGATGAGATCAGATTTGTCAAAGAAGGATATTATCGTATTGATAAGAAAATTACCAGAGAAGAGATGAATTCTCCGCTGAATATCATTCTCAAAAGAATGGAAATACAGATTCCTGAAGTAAAAATTAGCTATAAACCTACAGGAAATTTAGCAAAAGATAATCAGCACTTGAATGAATCCAGGAAACTTCAGTCATTAAAGTCAGATCTGGATGATTATATGAAAAGTCCCCTAACTCAGGCTTTGCCGAATAATACCATCTCTAAAACTTTTACAGGACATGACTTCAATGTGGGGCAGGTAAACCTGTTTGGCGTATTTAATGCTGTATCAGGTTTGGTAAAGAAAGCCACAAAACCTAAAATTACAAAAGCTAACTACAATGAAACTCAGGATTTTCTTAGAAGGGTAAGAAATGAAATCAATTTAAATTTCCTGAAAAAATACGGAATGGATGATGAGCAGATTGATGCATTTCTCCTCTATGCAGACAAAACCCGTTCTCTTGCAAAAAGATACCGGAAAGATTTTGAAATGAGTACAGTAGAATATGAGCTTAAAATAGCATTCGGGGAATATAGCAAAATGAACAAATTAGGGGGAACCCAAGAATAATTCTTATAAAAAATAAAAGTTGGGGTATATGACTGAAAATATTGAAACATTGAGGGGAAGAAAAATTGTTCTTTTCCTGATGCTTCTGTGCAGTACTCTCATCTTTTCCCAACAGACAGTGACAGGGCGGATTGTGGATGATAGCGGAGAGAACTTAAGTAAAGTGATTGTTATTAATATGTCCTCCGACAAAAAAGTATATTCCGATTCAGAGGGGGTATTTTCTATAGAGGCCAACCCAAATGATGAACTGAGATTTGTAAAAGAAGATTTCAATAGAACATCCAGAAGAGTTCTCATTAATGGTACCAACTCTCCTTTATTCATTACCCTTTATCAGATTCCAAGAGATGTAGGAGAAGTAAAGATCGTAAAAAAACTCACCGGAGATCTGGAAGTGGATTCGCGGATTGTAGCAAAAGCAGATAAGGGAGAACAGGTAAGGGATGCTGTAGGGCTTCCGCAGCCGGTTGGAAAAATGAGAGAAAAACCCGCCGAAGTGAAAAGTGTTCTTTTGCCCATACTCTTGGGAAACCTGAATGTTCAGGGAGTATATGATCTGATAAGCGGTAAAGCCAGAAGACAAAAAAGACAATATAAATATGATGATCTCCAGGAACACATTGCCTGGATTCGGGATAGGATCGATGATGACTACTTTGTAAAAGCCGGAATTCCGGCTGACAGAATTTCAGAATTTATTCAGTTTTCATTTTTAGCGAAACCCCAGGTACGAACTTATGTGAAAGCAAAGAATCTTTCAGGCGTAATGTTGAGGTTGGAAGAAACAGTGCCTCTTTTTATAGAACGATTGAAAGAAAATCAAAAGTAGTGTAAATAGGTTGATCAGGTGGAGTAAATTCTGTTTTTCCCATCTTTACTTTCATCTTTGAAATGTTAAGAAAATCTTAAAATGTTGGAATAGTAATTGATATCATCTTTAGTATAACAACCCAAATTCACAAGTTTTATGAATAAAAACATTTTTGCAGTAGCCATAGCCGCGCTGGGTTTCATAATCGGGCTCGGATTTTTAGGAAATGCCATCAAAAACAGAAACAAATCTGAAAATACGATTTCCGTAACAGGTCTTGGAATAAAGCAGTTTACCTCTGATCTTATTACCTGGTCCGGAAGTTTTTCCAAAAATAATCTTGATCTTAAATCAGCGTATGATGGGCTGGCGATGGACAGAAAAGTAATTAATGACTATCTGCTTTCAAAAGGAATACAGCAGAAAGAGATCGTATTTTCTTCCGTAGATATTCAAAAACAGTTCAGAAGTTATAACGATGCCAACGGAAATTATGTGCAGGGAGAATTCTCCGGCTATAACCTTACCCAAAAAGTGTCCATTGAAAGTAAAGAAGTAGGGAAAATAGAAAATCTATCTAGAAATATTACTGAAATTATCAACCGAGGAATTGAGTTCACCTCTTCTTCGCCAGCTTATTTTTATACTAAATTAGCTACTGTGAAACAGGAAATGATTGCCAGTGCTACAAAAGATGCTAAAGAACGTGCTGAAAAAATTGCTGAAAACTCAGGAAGCAGTCTGGGAAACCTGAAAAAAGCCACCATGGGAGTGATCCAGATTACAGCACCCAATTCTAATGAAGATTATTCCTACGGCGGAACTTTCAATACTTCTTCCAAAGAAAAAGAAGCCAGTATTACTATAAAACTGGAGTATGAAGTGAATTAAAAGAAAAGTTATCTAAACTTTATAAAATCACACAAAATTACCTGTTTAAAAACTTTTGTGGTAAAAAAGATAAAACAAAAAACGCCGGAATTGCTTTCCGGCGTTTTATATGTTAAGCGTAAATAATATCGTAAATTTCTTTTTTGGCTTTCTCCACATTTTCAGGGGTATAATTAGCCAGCAGCCATAAGTTCAAAGACTTTTTGCCTTCCCCATAACTTGGCTGAATATGCGTATCATCAATCACGCTGAAATTATTTCTCTGATAAAAAGAATACCTTCTTGCTGCATCTTCACTCAAATCGGCTGGTTCAATTTCTAAAATAACCCCCGGATAATTTTCTGATAGATGGTTGATTATTTGAGAACCCAGCTTTTTGCTTCTGAAGGCTTCAAAAACTTCAAAATGTTCTACAAAAACAAAAGTACTAAGCTCCCATAAGATGAGGTAGCCAATAGCTTCCGATTCATAAATGACAGACATGAACTTTACATGCGGATTTGAAAACAAGCCCATAAACTGCTCTTTATCCCGTTGCTCGTCTACAGGAAAAGTGGTTGTGTAAGAAGCATAGATTTCCTGAATTCTATGATCTTCAGCAGAGGTGATTGGTAAAAATTCCATAATTTATAAATCAAAGACACTAGGTCTTCTGGTGATAAAAATATCTTTAATCCAAAGTGTGAATGCCAATCCCAAATAGATCAGGAAGAAAAAACCGGCTGTGGCAAACGTAGAGTAGATGAAGAAAATTCTCAATTTAGAAACAGGAATTCCCAGCTTGGCACCCGTTCTTGTCAGTACGCCAAACCATTCTCTTTCCATTTTATGACGGATATTACTCAGCATTTCCAAAATTGTTATTTAAAAGTTTAAATCCAATACTGCAAGTTAAGGAATTTTTTTGATAAAGGTTTTTTGAAGAATGTTATCTATCGGGAGACCATCATTCTTTTAAAAGTTTAAATCCAATACCGCAAGCCAAACAGTTTTTTTCTTCACAATGGGTTTTATGATGATAGATCAGGCTTTGGCTTTCCAGGGCATTGGTAATCTTCAGACCAAGTTTCTCCCAGCCTTTAATAATGATGTTTTTTTCTGCAGAAACAGTTTGGTATATTTCAATAATTTCATCGGCAATTTCATCATGATGATATCTGTTGTAAGTATATTTTAAAGGAAGAACAGTGTTTACAATAAGAAGATCAATAAAAGCTTTACTCAGTGTTTTAGGCTGTACTTTTGAAATATTTCCGAAATTAAAATGAAAATCCCAGTATTCAGAAGCTTTTACAGACCGGAATAGGGTATACAGCTGATCTGCATTCCTTGCTTCCATAATCTTTGAGAATAAATGCTGATTTTTGTAGAGGTCTGCCAACTGAGACAGCCGGATTGTTGGGAAATTGGGAGGCCTTAACCTTAAAAATTTGGGGTGAAGCTTAAGATCGGAAATAGAAAACTTAGCGCTAATGAAATCAAATTCTCTTTTCCATATTTTCATCTGGCCGTCCTTCGGTGCCTCAAGCCATCCTGAAATTCCGAACAATAATGCTTCAAGCTGAAGTGGATTCTGACGGATTTTATTAATAATACTGTAATCTACACTTTCAGCGATTTGCCGGAAAATAGAAGCATTTACTTTCAGCCCGAATGAATAGGCAAAACTGTGAAATAGAACGGCTTCAAAATTATTTTTATACCGGATTAGGCTCTGTTCAAGCTCCGCAGATTTTTCATCCAGTTTTTTCAGAATATTCTCTTCGTGGAAGGTAACAGGAATTTTTTCCGGATCAAAAATATTTTCACAGGCAATAAATTCATTTCCGTTGATAAGCTTTTCATACTTCCACACTATATTTTCATCAATATAATTGCTCAGTTCCAAAGAAGGTACATGCTTTCCGGAAAGTTCATGAATTTCTATATCATGTTGAAATACGGCATGCAGAATGATGTTCTGATAATTGGGATCTTGAGAATGATTGTGGAAAATCCAGTCTGAGGAACGGACGTGGAGTTCTATATTTCCTGCGAGAAGTAAGCCGTTGATTTTGATTCTGGCATCCAGAAAATCGGGGCCGGCATTTTTATTCCATTTTCCGAAATGGATGATCTCAACGGAATTTCCTTCAATATCCTTGAAGTCAAAATTTTTGAAAACTTTATAGTTCCAAAGATATTGAAGTAATTTTTCCGTCATAAGTATGACGATAAATATAATAGAAATATTATACTTTCGTCAGCTCCTTATTAAAATTTTCTATG